>JBFKXW010000367.1:0-3074 GCA_041637915.1 Pseudomonadales bacterium
ATCACTACCGTCCTGGCGCGTCAGTTCGGAGTTTTGCCATGAATGCTGATGAATTGCGGGCCGCGCGCACTGCGACCCGCATCGTGATCGTGCTCGCGGCGCTGTGCGTGCTGGCGGAGTTCTTTATACACCGGCATGCGGTGTTTGGCTTCACGGCGGTTCCGGGCTTTCACGCGCTGTTCGGGTTCATCGCCTACTGCTGCATTGTCCTGGGGGCCAAGTCATTGCGTCGCTGGCTGCATCGTCCGGAGGACTACTATGGCGACTGAGTCGCTCTGGCTGGGTATCGGCCACCCCGGGTTGCTGTTGATGCTGGCGGGGGTGCTGTGTCTGGCATTGCCGCGTACGATGCGGGGCGTGGTCAGCGTCGTGGCGCCACTGGTCGGGATCGTGCTGCTCTGGCAGATGCCCGCCGAATTGTCCATTACGCGAATCTGGATGGGTTTTGAACTCATTCCCGTGCATCTGGACCGGCTCAGTTTTCTCTTTTCGCTGATTTTTCTGATCGCCGCCGGCGCCGGCCTGCTGTACGCGTGGGCCGAAGGCGAGCGACGTGTGCAGGCCTCTGGACTGATCTATGCCGGTGGTGCCATTGCCGCCGTGCTGGCTGGAGATCTGTTGACATTGTTCCTCTTCTGGGAAGCCACGGCGATCGCTTCGGCGTTCATCGTCTGGCACCGTCACACGCCGGAACAGGACCCTGCCGTACCGGTACTTCGTTACTTGATCATCCAGATTCTCTCCGGTCTGTTGTTGCTCGCCGGGACCGCGCAGTATTACCTGGCCACCGGCTCACTGGCATTCGGTCATTTCGGACTGGAAGCACCGGGCGGTCTGCTGATTCTGCTGGCGTTCGGCATGAAGTGCGCGTTCCCGCTACTGCATAACTGGCTGCAGGATGCGTATCCACGCGCCTCAGCTGCCGGCACCGTGCTGCTCTCGGCATTCACCACCAAGCTCGCCGTGTACGCACTGGCGCGCGGATACGCGGGCACCGAGTGCCTGATGTGGATTGGCGCGATCATGACGCTGTTCCCGATCTTCTTTGCAGTGCTTGAGAATGACCTGCGCAAAGTGCTGGCCTACAGTCTGAACAACCAGTTGGGGTTCATGGTTGCCGGCATCGGCATTGGTACGCAATTGGCACTGGATGGTGCTGCCGCCCATGCGTTTGCGCATATCCTGTATAAGGCGCTGCTGTTCATGGCCATGGGGGCAGTGGTCTACCGGGTCGGGCACTGTCGGGCGAGTGACCTCGGTGGACTGTATCGCTCGATGCCGTGGACCGCACGATTCTGCATCATCGCATCGGCGTCCATCTCGGCGTTCCCGCTGTTTTCAGGATTTGTTACCAAGTCCATGATTCTTTCCGCAGCTGCCTATGAAGGGCATGCCGTGCTGTGGATTGCGCTGCTGTTTGCTTCGGCGGGTGTGATGGATCACTCGGGCATCAAGGTGCCGTTTTTCAGTTTCTTTGCCCATGACAGCGGCCTGCGCGTGCAGGAGGCGCCACGCAGCATGTTGCTGGCGATGGCGATCGTTGCCTTCCTGTGCATTGCCATTGGCGTGTATCCGGACCCCCTCTACGCGCTGCTGCCACATCAGAGCGATTACCACCCCTACACTGGCGATCACGTGGTCACACAACTGCAGTTGTTGATGTTTGCTGCGCTGGCCTTTGTCACTTTGATGCGTACCGGTTTGTATCCGCCGGAAATTCGTGGCATCAACCTGGACACCGACTGGCTGTACCGGCGTGGCCTGGACGCTCCGGCCCGCTTGATCGTGTCGGTGGTCAGTGAGTTCAATGCCTGGCGTGGCGCGCTGGCCGGGCGCGTGGTGGCACGGGTCAATGGCTGGGCAAGTGACGTTTTCTCCGAGGAAGGTCTGCTCACGCGGACCACGCCGGTGGCGTTTACCGCACTGGCATTGATCTGGTTACTGGGCCTGTTGCTGCTGAACCAGGGTCACTGAGCATCGGCGTCCCGGCGTTCGAATGATCGGGGACCAAAACCGGTCGCAGTGATTATTCCTCGGACGACTGATCACCAGAAAATCACTCCGCCCCCACCTGTACTCGCTACATCCCGGTCCCGCCCACCAACCTGGCCCCGGGTGAAAGGTGCGTCAGTGCGGCGAGCAGCCGGTCGAGCTCGGCCGTGCGTGCGACGTTGATGGCGAGTTCGGCGTCAGCCGGCAGGCCGTCGTGCGGTTTCATCACCACGAGGTAACTTGGTTTCACATTGGGACACCAGGTTTTCGTGTTTTCCACGTTGCGCGACAGGACGCGAATCTCCCGCAGGCCGGAGGCATCGACACGCACTTCCTTCGCTTCCACCTTGGGCTTCAGTGCCTCGACCTGTGTGTCCGGGAGGAAGGTCTTGCCGAAGAACTGGCCCTCGCCGAACAGGCCGGTGAACAGGATCGTCGAACCGCGCACGGAGATCTCCGCGCTGTAGTCCAGCGTGGCCCCCGGATTGAAACCGATCAGGCACAGGCCGCCACGACTTTCATCGGCCATCACGTAGGTGCTGAGAATCCGGCTCGCCTCACCGGCGGTCATCGTGGCACGCAGGGCCGCGGCATCCTCGCTCAGCCTGGCGGGCGCCGCGCAACCGGACAATACGATGACCAGGCTGATTGCCAGGATGGGGCCGGGAATCTTGTGCATCATTGAAAACCTGCGGACTAAGGTTAGAGAAGGACTGGCTGGTGATCACGACCCTGGGCGCAACAGTGTCAAAATGACTCCTGCTCACGATGACGTTACCGGTTCCGGCGGCCAAAGCTAATTTGAAAACGTTTCGCGAGCTGCCCTTTAAATGGCTGCGGTGCCTCGATCATTATGAAGACGATGGCCTCGGGCTCATGAGTATTGACGGTGTCCGGCGCATCGTGGGATCCATTCTGTGGCATGGGTCGCGACCGGTTCGGGTTCGGTTCATGGGAGGGGCTTGATGTACGGGAGAATTGGGCGCTGGGCGACGCGAAGGGAAACCTGATGCTGCTCACGCCGCAATGCTCCACCTTGAGTTGGTTCGCGCGGTTATGCCCTTGCGCGGTTTCGCCTGTCG
>JBFKXW010000368.1:0-3064 GCA_041637915.1 Pseudomonadales bacterium
CATCACCACGGCGACCTTGAGATCCAGTCCCTTCGCGGCCACCAGTTCACGGGCCCGGGCAGCGCACGACGCCGGGTTCACACCGCCGGCATTGGTGATGACGCGGATCCCCTGGCGGGCGACTTCCTCGATCACGGCCGGCAGATCGCGGTTGATGAAATCCGTCGCATAGCCCTCGTCCGGATTGCGCATGCGCGCGCCCGCCATGATCGACATGGTCACTTCGGCGAGTGTTTCGAACAGCAGGTAGTCGATTTGCCCGGAATGCACGAGCTGCGGGCCGGCGACCTCGGTGTCTCCCCACATGGCACTGGCGCAACCGATCCGGACCGTCTTTTCGGGAGGGTTCATGGCACTTTCCACGGCGTGAACTGGCCCGAGAATATGCCCCCGACGAAAACAAAGCAAGCGCTTGGTTTGCAAAACTGCAGGGCCAGGATTAGTCTCCGTCGTCATGAAAGGAATCGCGCGCCAAACCCCGGCACCTGTACAGACGGAAGATCCGCTGGTTGCAGAGATGGTCGCTCGTGGCGAGATCACGGACCCATCCAGCGCGCGCGGGAAACTGCTGCGGGCAGCGGTCGAGCTGTTTCGCCGGCAGGGCTATGAACGCACCACGGTGCGGGATCTGGCTGCGGAGGTCGGCATCCAGTCCGGCAGCATCTTTCACCATTTCCGGAGCAAGCCGGAGATCCTCCATGCCGTTATCGAGGAATGCATCCGGCTGACCACCGCGCGACTGCAGAACGCGATCGCACCCCACGAGGATCCCGGCGAGCAGTTGCGCGCGCTGATCCGTTCCGAGCTGGAATCCACCAACGGGCGCGACGGCGATGCGCTGAGTGTGACGGTGTTCGAGTGGCGCTGCCTGCCCGGGCAGAGCCAGCAGGAGCTCCTGGTATGGCGGCGCCGCTACGACGCGGTCTGGATGGACGTGCTGCGGCGTATGCGGCCGGAACTGCCGGAGGACGAGGTCTTTGTGATTCGCCGGCTGCTGATGGGCGCCATCAGCTGGACGCCGACCTGGTTTGACCCGCAAGGCCGGCTTGACCTGGATGAGCTAGCATTACGCATCTGGAATCTCGCTGTCCCTGGAGCCTCGCTGTCGCAATGATTCTCCGCGCTATGTTGGTTTTTCTTCTGATTGTTTCACTGTACCTGGTGGCATGGCCGACTGGTGTGGAACCGGTTTCCTGGCTGCCGGATCGTGCCCGTGGCGATCTGCCCCCCAATGACCGTTTGGCCGATGTCCGGGTGGTTCGGCTGCAGGGGCTGGAGGGCCCCGAGGACGTCGCCGTGGCACCGGACGGCGCCGTGTTTGCCGGTGCCGTGAGTGGTGAGATTGTGCGCATCGATCCGGAAACCGGCACGCAGAAAGTGATCGCGAACACGGGTGGCCGCCCCTTGGGGCTGGATTGGGAATCGCGCGGCAGACTGATCATCGCCGATGCGGACAAGGGGCTGCTGGGTCTGAACGTCGTGACCGGCACGCTGGAGGTGCTGGCCACGGAAGCCGACGGCCGGCCGTTCCTGTTCACCGATGATGTCGAGGTCGGTGCGGACGGCATGATTTATTTCTCCGATGCCTCCGACCGGTTTGCGATCGAGGACTACAAGCTGGATCTGCTGGAAAGCGCCGGCAACGGGCGGCTGCTGCGGTACGATCCCGCCAACGGGCAGATCGAGACCCTGGTGGAGAGCCTGCACTTCGCCAATGGGGTGGCCGTGGCGCCGGATGCCTCGTATGTGCTGGTGGTGGAGACCGGCCGGTACCGGGTGCTCAAGCACTGGATCACGGGCCCGAATCAGGGCGGCACCGAGGTGCTGGTGGATCAGTTGCCGGGTTTCCCGGATGGTGTGTCCTCCAACGGCCGTGGCCTGTACTGGATTGCGATCCCGTCGCCGCGTGATGCGCTGCTCGACAAGCTGGCGCCGATGCCACGCATACGGAAAGTGGTTGCCCGTCTGCCTTCGGCGTTTCACCCCAAACCGGTGCGTTTTGCGATGGCGATTGCCGTCAATGCGCAGGGCCACATACTTCACAACCTGCAACAGCCCGACGGGCAGCCGTTTTCGACCATCACCAGCGTGGAGGAAGTGAACGGCATGCTCTATTTGGGGAGTCTGCTGGGTCCTGCATTCGCCATGCTGCCGTTGCCGGAATAGCCCGGTATTTCATCGGATCTTTCAAGTTTCCGGTTGCCCTGCCGAAACAGGGAACACTGGATTACGGAGAGATCAGGATGTTCGCAACATTGTTCAAGCGCAAGCGCGCACTCTCGCAGGGCGAGCAGGCCAGTCTGCAGGAAACCGCCCGTGTACTGCAGCGTATGTGCGAGCAGCACGTGTTCGTGGATGTACGCATTCCCGGACGGGACGAACAGTGGCGCAGCATGTTGCTGGGCGTGCTGACCAATTCCCGCCTGATTCACATGGACGAATTGTTTCCGGTGGGCGAGAGCAGCGAACTGCGTACGGGCGAACACATCGTCATCAGCTGCCGGGACCGCGATACATCGGTGCGCCTGGCCACCAAAGTTGTCCGGGTTGTGCGTGAGGGCGGGGTGCCCAGCTACTTCCTGCACCTGCCGGTCACCTGCGAGCGTAATCAGCGCCGTGAGTTCTGGCGGATGCCGGTGGAAAACCGGGAAGACATCCGGGTCTCATTGTGTATCGGAGGGGAGAAGAGTTGCACCGCCCAGCCGGTCGACCTGTCACAGGATGGGATCAAGCTGGTGATCCCCCGGGAACTGGAAGGTCTCGAACCCGGCCGGACGGTGCTGCAGGACTGCCAGTTGGAATTGCGCGACCTGGGGCGCGTCCGCTGCAGGCTCGTGGTGCGCAACGTCGATGACTCGCGCACCGGGCAAACGGTGATTGGTGCCAGTTTCGCAGCACTGAGCGGCTTCGAGCGGCGGCAGATCGCCAGTTTTCTGGCCGCGTCCCAGCGGTCCATGCTGCGTAGCCTCGCCGCCTGACCACCCCTGCCCACCCGTGGGGTTTCGTGTTTTGTCTGCAGTAGCGCCATACTAGGGTGCGAACAGGCGTTGCGCGTAGTCTGGCG
>JBFKXW010000369.1:0-3057 GCA_041637915.1 Pseudomonadales bacterium
CACTGTTGACCGGAGAAATCCAGGTGTCGGATGTCACGCCGACCTGGGCGAACGCAGCCGCCATAGCCGCGCCCACCGACACTGCACTGTCACGGTTCCGGCACCAGGCGAAAACGCTGGGCCCGCCCCCCGATATCGAACACCCCAATGCACCGGCATCCAGGGCGGCCCTTTTGACTGCAGCAAAGCCTTTAATCAGAGGAGCACGGTGTGGTTCCACCAGGACATCGCGCAGACTGATCGCCAACAGCTCCAGGTCGCCGGCAGCACAGGCTGCCATAAAGCCAGCCAGCAGAGCCGACTGCCTGATGACGGTTGCCTTGCCGAACTGCTCGGGCAGCACTCGCCGTGCCTCGCGCGTTTCCAGCACCACATGGGGATGCACCAAAACGCTGAACACTGGCGCTGCCACGGGCACCTGGCGCACATGCCAGCGATTGTCGCCGGCAATCGCCACGGTCACCCCGCCGTAAATCGCCGATGCCACGTTGTCCGCATGGCGCTCACCCGTTGCGGCCGCTTCCCCGTCCAGCGCATAAGCGAGGACCGCGTCACCCGGCAGATCCAGGCCCATGAGAGCTGCGCCTGCCACCACGCCGGCCACCGATGAAGCAGCGGAGCCACCCATCCCGGATCCGATGGCGATGCCCTTGTTGATCTCGACTTCGATCCCGAAGTCCGCCCCGTGATCAGCCATAAGTCGCACCAGACCCGCCGTCGCGGCATTGCGCGCCGGATCACGAGGCAGATCCGCAACCACACCGCTGATTTTTTCGATGGTTATTCCGGGAGTTGCCCTTGCCCTCAGCGAGACGCGGTCACAGGGGGCTTCCAGTGCCTGCCCCAGCACATCGAAACCCACCCCCAGGTTGCCGATGCCTGCAGGCGCTTCAGCCGCAACCTGCTGCAGGACAGGTTGTTTTACGACACTCAAAGCCTGGCCCCGAGATAAGCACACAATCGCAGCAAGTCAGCAAAGACCCCGCCCGCCGTTACCGCGGGCCCGGCTCCGGGGCCCTGCACGATGAGTGGATTGTCCTTGTAGCGGTGCGATATGAATTGCACGATGTTGTCAGTGAGACTGATATTGGCAAAGGGGTGGTCGGCGGGTACCGCCTGCAAAGCTACGGAAGGCGCCTGGCCGGATCGTAATTCCCCCACATACCTCAGTACTTTGCCCTCGGCACGTGCCGCCTTCACACGCTGTCGCATGGATGCGTCATGTGCGGCGTACTGGCCCATAAACTCATCGACGCTCAGCTGTACCAGTTTCTTCGGAACCAGGCTTTCTATCGACACGGAGTCCAGTTCCAGGTCGCGGCCGATTTCGCGGGCGAGAATGACAAGTTTGCGAGCCACATCCATACCGGAAAGGTCATCGCGCGGGTCCGGTTCGGTCAGGCCCTTGGCGCGGGCTTCGCGGACAATGTCAGAAAACGGCTGCTGGCCATCGTAACGATTAAAGAGATAGGCCAGGGTTCCCGAGAATATCCCGGCAACACTGGTGATCTCATCCCCGGTATGCACCAGGTCACGGGCCGTCATAATACTGGGCAAGCCGGCGCCCACCGTCGTTTCGTAAAGAAAATGCGCGCCACCGGCATGCCTGGCCTCGGCCAGTTCGCGGTAAAAATCGCTGCTGTCGGTGCAGGCCTTTTTATTGGGCGTAATAATGTGGATACCGCGTCGCAACCAACGCGGATATTGGCTGGCAACTCTGCCGCTGGCGGTACAGTCGATAATGACGCTGTGCGGTAAATGTTCCGCATCCACATGCTCCACGAAAGCATCCAGGTCGGTCTGCTGAATTCCTTCTGACCAGCCGTTGCGCCAGTTCGCCAGATCCATTTCGTGCTCATGCAGCTGCATGCCGCGGTTTCCCAGCAGGGCCCTTAGCCGCAGATCCACCCCGGCGCTGTCCCTGAGACGTTGTTGCTCCGCCGCCAGCTGGTCGAGAAATTCACCACCGATGTTTCCCGGGCCTATCAGCCCGATGGATAGCGTTTGGGGCGACAGGTAAAAGCCCGAATGCACGGCACGCACGGCACGCCGTCGATCGTGGGCCTCAATGACGGCCGAGATATTGCGCTCTGACGAGCCCTGGGCAATGGCCCGAACATTCACGCCAGATCGCCCCAGGGTGTTAAACAACTTGCCGGCCACCCCCGGCGTTCCGGCCATGCCGTTGCCGACTACGGCGAGAATCGTGACCTGATCCTCGCGGCCCAGTCGCTGAACCTGCCCTTCTTCAATTTCCAGGCGAAATGCGCTTTCTACCGCTTCCCGCGCCTGTTCCGCCTGCTGGGTTTTCACCACAAAACAAATGGAATGCTCGGAACTGCCCTGGGAAATCAGCACCACCGATACCTCGGCCCGGCGCAAAGCACCAAACAGCCGGTGTGCCGTCCCCGGTACGCCGATCATGCCGGTGCCTTCGAGATTGAACAGTGTCACATCTTCAATGGTCGTGATGCCCTTGATGCGCGTGTCGTCCTCACGCGTCGGCCCGATGCGGGTACCCGGGTCTTGGGGCGCAAAGGTATTGAGGATGCGCAGTGGAATCTGCTTCTCGATCGCCGGGGCCATGGTGCCAGGATGCAGTACCCGGGCACCAAAATAGGCAAGTTCGACTGCTTCGTCATAGCTCAGCGTTTCGATCACGCGGGCATCCGGCACGAGCCGCGGATCCGCCGACATGACTCCGCTGACGTCCGTCCAGATGCAAACCTCCCGGGCGTCCAGCAAGCTGCCGAATACCGAGGCCGAGAAATCGCTGCCGTCGCGTCCCAGGGTCGTGGCCAGACCGTCGGGGGTGGAAGCAATGAACCCCGTAATGATCAGTTCTTGCGGAATCTCTTTGGCAAGCAAAGCCTGCAGCAATCGCGACGACTCCTGCCACTGCACCAGCGGCCCCATCTCCGACTGTCTGACCTTGAGCACCTGGCGCGCGTCACACCAGGCGGCGTTGACACCGCCGGAGCTGCGCAGGGCCGTGAGCAGCCGCGAACTCCACAATTCGCCGTAACCGCTGATGGCATGCCGGGTGTCGGCCGAGGC
>JBFKXW010000370.1:0-3050 GCA_041637915.1 Pseudomonadales bacterium
CATGAGCCATGAGATCCGCACCCCGCTGAACGGCGTGCTGGGGATGATCGGGCTCACCATCGATACCCAGCTCAGCGAGGAGCAGCGCCACAATCTCGAGATCGCCCACAATTCCGGCATTGCTCTGCTGGAGATCCTCAATGACATCCTGGATCTTTCCAAGTTTGAATCCGGCAAGTACACGCTGGAGGAAATCCCGTTTGACCTGCGCCAGACCGCCGAGGAAGTGGCCGGCCTGCTGTCTCAGAATGCCCATTCAAATTTGTTCGAACTGACCGCGCAGATTGCACCGGATTTTCCGGAGGAAGTGGTCGGCGACCCCACCCGCGTGCGTCAGATCATCAGCAACCTGGCCGGGAATGCGGTGAAGTTCACCCGCCACGGTGAGGTCACCATTCGTATCGGTCTGGAGGCCAGCAAAGAGGATTCCCATCAGGTACGGATCGATGTGCTGGATACCGGCATCGGCATTCCGCAGGAAGCGCTGCAGAAAATCTTCGAGCCGTTCTCGCAGGCGAGTTCCAGCACCACCCGCGAATTCGGCGGCACAGGCATCGGGCTGACCTTGTGTCGGCAACTGGCCGAGGCGATGGACGGCAGGCTGACCGTAAAATCGGAACTCGGCAAGGGCAGCACCTTCACGGTGGTGATGCCGATGGGCAGAACCGATTCGGCACGGCGCTTCAAGGCACATCAGGAAATCTCCGGCATGCGCGCCGTGATTCTGACCAGCCATACGCTGAACAAACATGCTGTGATCGACCGTCACCTGAAGCACTGGGATGCCCAGTGTCAGATCATCGAGGCAGGGCTTGCAGACTGCGAGGCCAACCTGCTTGCGGCCCTGCCGGACGACCAGAGTACGCTCGTGTTTACCGATGATCCGAGATTTCTTGCCGAAGCCGGCAAGGCAGTTCTGAATCGAACCCGTTGGATTCTGCTCGGCTCCCCGGCACAACTGAGCAGCTTCTCACACAAGGAACTCAACGCCTTTGATCAGCGCCTGAACGTGCCGGTCCGGCGTGGCACGCTGCACAGCACACTGCTGCGCATCCTGGGCGTGCGTCGCAAGGAAGCACCGGTTCGCGACAAGTCAGTTGAAACCGGCAATGCGGGCCAGTACCGCATCCTCTTGGTGGAGGACAACAACGTCAACCAGATCGTGGCTACCGGCATGCTGAAAAAGATCGGCTACCAGGTTTCCATCGCGAACAACGGGCGCGAAGCGGTGCATGCCATCGAGCATGAGAACTATGACCTGGTCCTGATGGACTGCCAGATGCCCGTGATGGATGGCTTCGAAGCCACGCGAGCGATCCGCGAACTGGATCAGGGAGTCAACCTGCCCATCATCGCACTGACGGCCAACGCACTGCGCGAAGATCGTGAGCGTTGCGAGAGAGCCGGCATGAACGACTACCTCACCAAGCCGTACAAGCAGTCAGAGCTGCAGGAAGTCATCGACAAATGGCTCGCGCAGGCCGCGCAGCCCGCTGCCTGAAGGTACGCGCAGTGGCGCGCCCCACGCTTACAGAAGCGCTTCGATGTCCGCCGCGATATCTTTCGGCTCCGTGTTCGTGGAGATCCGGCGCACCACTTCGCCGTCACGATTCACGAGGAACTTGGTGAAATTCCATTTCACCGCCTTGGTCCCGAGTACACCCGGCGCCGCATCTTTCAGGTGCGCATACAGTGGATGGGTGTCCTCTCCGTTCACGTCGATCTTCGCAAACAACGGGAACGTGACGCCAAAATTCAGCTCGCAAAACTCGCTGATCTGACTTTCATCGCCCGGTTCCTGACTGAGAAACTGGTTGCAGGGAAACCCCAGGATCTCAAAACCGCGGTCGCGATATTTCCCGTAGAGTTCCTCAAGGCCCTTGTACTGAGGGGTGAAGCCGCACTTGCTGGCCACATTGACCACCAGCAACACCTTGCCCTTGAATTCAGACAGATCGGCTTCGGTGCCATCAATGCGACGACAGGGAATCTCGTACAACTCGGTGCTCATGAACCCACCCTCCTTTTTCAGAATCGTTGCAAGCTAACAGCATTCCGCGGCCGGTTCCAGATCAAAGCCGTCAGCCGGCGGTGGAGCGGCGCCAGGGGCATTCAATTTCCGCGTACTTTCGGCGGGTAATGTCCATCGCGGAATGCCCCGAAATAGGTCGAAACCAGCGGGTGGCGGATCGGGTCTTCCACATCCGGGTCCGGATTGAGGTTGCGTTCCGCGACGTAGGTTTCATGCGTCGCATTGTCGACCAGTACCCGATACCAGGGCTCATCGCGGGGTGGCCTCGAGCGGGCCATCTGCTGGTACCACTCATCACTGAGCATGAAGACCGGATCGACGTCATAGATGACGCCGCGATAATTGAATAGCTTGTGCACCACCACCTGACCGACTGAAAACTGCGCCGACGGAGGTTGTTTCACGCGCCCTCTTCCCCGCCGTCCGGTGTGAACTTCAGGCTGAGCGAATTGATGCAGTAGCGCAGACCCGTGGGTTGCGGGCCATCCTCGAACACATGCCCCAGGTGGGCATCACAGCGCGCGCACAGGACCTCGGTACGCCGCATGAACAGGCTGTTGTCGGCTTCCGTGGCAACCTGTGATTCGGCGGCCGGCTGCCAGAAGCTGGGCCAGCCGGTCCCGCTGTCAAACTTGTGGCGGGCATCAAAAAGGGTCTCACCACAACAGGCACACCGGTACAGACCGGCACGTTTCTCATCCCAGTAGGCGCCGGAAAATGCGCGCTCGGTGCCTTTCTTGCGTGCGACCTGATAGACGTCCTCGTCCAGTTCCTGGCGCCACTCCGCATCTTTCTTGGAAATTTTCTCGGTCACAATGGAAATCCTGATCCTCGGTGCTGTCCGCCATGCCGGGGTCGTCGCCTGCGCCTGACTCCCGGCTGGTCCGATCCTGTAGAATAAACCCGGTTCGGCGGCCGCGCCTGCCTGCACCCGGTGAAGGCGCGCGGGCGTCAACAGCAGAAAAAAACAGAGGCCTTAAAACTAGTGCACACCCCCTACCCACGCAAGGCATCCACG
>JBFKXW010000371.1:0-3036 GCA_041637915.1 Pseudomonadales bacterium
CCTGGATGTCGTCATTGAAGCAGCACAGCTGATCCTGGTAGCGGCGCAGCAGTGGCATGGCATTGGCCTGCGCGAAATCCTCAAACTGCAATAGGACATTCGGCCAGCGCCGCAATGCGGCCTGGATGAACATGTCGACAAATTCGTGATATTCGTCACCCGTGATGCGGGGGTGATTCCAGCCCATGTACATCGGGTCGTCAGTGATCTCCGGGTTGTTGCAGCCCACATCCAGCACGACCGGCAGCGTGTAGGCCGGGCTGATCCCGCCACAGGCGGTGTACAGCGCCAGTTTGCCGATCGGGATGCCCATGCCGCCGATACCCTGGTCGCCGAGGCCGAGAATCCGTTCGCCGTCCGTGACGACGATCACCTTCACAGTTTGCTTGGTGGCATTCTGCAGCATGTCATCGATGCGCCCCCGGTCGGGATACGAGATGAACAGGCCACGCTTCCGCCGGTAGATCTGCGAGAACTGCTGACACGCTTGACCCACGGTCGGCGTGTAGATGATCGGCATCATCTCTTCCAGATGCTCACTGATCAGGCGGAAGTAAGCGGTTTCGTTCATGTCCTGAATGCTGCGCAGGAATACATGCTTGCCCATATCGGTGGTTTTCTCGCAGTATTGCCGATAGACCCGCGCCACCTGTTCCTCGATGTTTTCGATACGGTGCGGAAGCAGTCCCTCCAGATTGAAAGCGAGGCGTTCCTCTGCGGAAAAGGCGCTGCCCTTGTTGAGCAGAGGCGTTTCCAGCAGAGCAGGGCCCGCAAACGGGATGTAGAGCGGACGTTTCTCGTAGGGTTCTGGCATGGTAATGAAACCGGCGTTGCATCGGTTTCCCAAGGATAGTCCGTTCGCCCGGGACTCTCAGCCCGGTCCGGCCCGGGGGTTTTCGTCGTTCCAAATGCTGTCTATGATTGGCGCCACTCCCGATCTTGGTGCATTGTTGATGAACAGTCATTTCCAGCCGCTTACCACCCCTGACATCGAGATCCGCCTCGCGCAGGGGCACGACCCGGAGCTGCTGGACGATGCACTTTCCATTGCCATCGACGTCATCCGCGCATTCACCATGAGCCACTGCGCCTTTCTGCGCGGTGCCGAGCAGGTGTTTCTGTATCGCTCGGTGGAAGAGGCGCGGGCCGCCAAACAGGCCCATCCCGATTATGTTCTGGCGGGCGAGCGGAAGTCCAAAAAGATCGAGGGCTTTGACATCCAGAACTCGCCTGCCGAGGTCTCCGCAATGGACCTCACGGGCAGGAACATCATCCTTACGACCACCAATGGCGTGCCGTCTGCGCTGAATGCCATGCGGGTGGGTCGGGTGCTTGTGACCGGCTTTTCCAATGCGCGTGTCACCGCGCATTTTGTGCGTGAGGAAGTGCTTGCGGGGCGTGTGAAGCGGATCAATATCGTGGGGTCGCACCCGAGCGGAGAAGAGGACATGCATTGCGCACGATTTATTGAACGCATGATTCGCGGTCGGGAGGAAGCAGACGACGCCACGCGGATGCGTGATCATATTCTGGCATCCGCAGCTGCCCAGAAATTTCAGGATCCCGCCCAGCCGGAGTTCAATGCGGCGGACATGGACTTCTGCGTGCGGGAGAACCCGTCTGATTTCGTGATGGAACTGACCGGCGACGCGCATCCGGTGGTGCGCAAGCTGCCACTCTAGGCATCCGCTGGCAGCGCGCTGGTGCGCCCGGTTCGCTGCCTGTTGTTCGAAGGACTCAGCGGAAGCCCTGATCTCAGCCCGCACGATCATCGCGTCGGGCGATCTGCCTGGGGCGAAGCCTAGGCGGCTCTCTTTTTCTGGTCGATCAGGCGCAGAATCATCGGCGTCAGGATCAGTTGCAGCGCAACGCCCATCTTGCCGCCCGGGATGACGATGTTGTTCGGGCGGCTCATCCAGGAGTTTTGCAGCATGGAAAGCAGGTACGGGAAATCAATGCCGCGCGGGTTCGCAAACCGGATGATCACCATGCTTTCGTCTGCGTTTGGGACGTCCTTGGCAATAAACGGGTTGGAGGTATCCACCGATGGGACCCGCTGGAAATTGATGTGCGTGCGGGAGAACTGCGGACACATGTAGTTCACGTAGTCCGGCATGCGACGCAGGATGGTATCGACCACCGCCTCCTGCGAGTAGCCGCGGATGTTCTGGTCGCGGTGTAGTTTCTGAATCCACTCCAGATTGATAATCGGCACCACGCCGATCAGCAGGTCCACATGCCGTGCGACGTTGATTTCCTTGTCGGCATAGGCACCGTGCAGTCCCTCGTAAAAAAGCAGATCCGTATCGGCTTCGACCTCCCGCCAGGGCGAGAACGTGCCGGGCGCCTGGTTGAAGGGTTCTGCCTCCTCCGCGTTGTGCAGATAGGTGCGGGTCTTGCACGTGCCGGTTTCGGAGTAGGCCGCGAAGCTGGCTTCCAGTTCAGCCAGCAGATTGGTCTCGGGGCCGAAGTGACTGAGGTGAAAGTTGCCGGCGCGCATCGCTTTTTCCACGGCATTGCGCATCTCGGCCCGGTCATAACGGTGAAACGCATCCCCTTCGATCACGCCCGCGCGAATGCCCTCGCGACGAAAAATGTGTTCGAAACTGCGCATGACCGTTGAGGTGCCGGCGCCAGATGATCCGGTCACGGCAATGATCGGGTGCTTGGTGGACATGAGATGCTTCCGGAATGCGAGGGTTACGCGTCTGCCCGATACAGGGAACGCTCGTTGAACAGCGGAGACTGGAACGGTTTGTCGGAGCCTTCGTCGTAGCTCACATGGTACTGCTCGATGCGCTCAACTTCTTCCTTGGAGCCGAGAATCACCGGAATCGGCTCGTGCACATCCACTGGCAGGACATCGAGCAGCCGTTCACGTCCGGTGCTGGCGGCGCCGCCGGCCTGTTCAACCAGGAACGCCATCGGGCTCGCCTCGTAGAGGTGTCGCTGACGACCCTGGTGCCGCCCGCCACGATCATCCCGCGGATGCATAAAGACGCCGCCCCGCAGCAGGATGCGATGCACGTCCGCGAC
>JBFKXW010000372.1:0-2964 GCA_041637915.1 Pseudomonadales bacterium
AAGTGCTCCGGGCTGCGAAAGCGCACGTCATTGCTCGCCACCACGGCACATCCGGCGGCGGCCGCGAGACGGATCGACTGCTCATTGCAGACATCCTCGCCCGACAGCCCGACCCGGTGCATTTCCAGGTAGAAGCGATCACCGAACACACCCTGCCACTCGCGCAGCAGCGCCTCTGCCTGCTCGGGCTGTTCCGCGATCAGCGCCCGTCCGATCTCTCCCTGCGTACCGCCGGAGAGCGCCAGCAGGCCGTCCGCAGCGTCCTGGAGTTCGCGTCGCGACACCACCGCCCGCCCCTGTTGCTGATGCTCCAGCCAGGCGCTGCTGCACAGGCGCAGCAGGTTGCGGTAGCCGTTCTCTGATGCGACCAGCAAGACCATGCGGGTCGGTTCCTCGCCCTCGGCAGCCGACTCCACCCAGATGTCTGCCCCCGCGATGGGTTGAATGCCGCGCGCACGGGCCGCCTGGTAAAACTTCACCAACGCAAAAAGGTTGGACTGGTCGGTCAGGGCGACCGCCGGCATGCCCAGATCCGCACAGGCGTTGACCAGTTCGGAGACACGCAGCAGGCCATCGACGATCGAGTGATCGCTGTGGACATGCAGGTGGACAAAGGAGGCAGTCAATCCCGGGTCCCTGGTGGATGGTGGGTGGGTCGATTGTAACGAAGCAGCGGATGCTTGGCGCGCTTGACGGCGCGCGGCGCGTCAGGTTTTGTTCCCGGCCGGTGGATCCCCCGGTTTCTGGCCGGGCACCTGGGTGATGTTCACAATGGCCGGCAGATCATCCTCTGCCGCTGCAGGCCTGGGCTCAGCATCCACCGCGGGCGCTGCGTCCGTTGCCTTGCGGCTCGCCCGCCAGCGCAGTAACAGCAAGCCGCCCAGCCCGGCCAATGCACCGCCCCCCAGCAGCAGCCCGAGCACCCAGGCCCAGACCGGCGGATCGCCCTCCACCTCCGGTTCCGGCTGCACCGCGGGAGCCGCTGCATCGGCATCATCGGGGGCGACTTCCTGTTGCACGGGCTGGCCAAACAGGCGCGCCGGCGTGGTGGTTTCGAAGCGGCGTCCGTTGAGAATGCGCCCTGCCAGCCGGAAGCGGAACTCCTGCACCCCTGGCAGGACATCCATCTCCACAACCCAGCGATCCGCCTGCGGAGTCACAGGCAGTGGCAGGGTCTTCCCTGCCGGGTTCCGCAGGATACCGCTGACCTGCAGGCCAGCAGGACTGATCACATCCTGCCGGACGCGAAGGGAAAACCGCTTGCCCGGCCCACTGGCGCGTTCGATGTCCTCCTCACGAACCCCGTAGGCATCCTCGTACACGCGCAACATGGCCGTGGCCTGCCGGTGAATAATGCCAGCGGTGGCCGTTGCCTCCAGCCGGTACAGTCCGGGTTCGACCGGCACCGGAACACTGGCTTCCACCCGCCCGTCCGGCAGCGCCCGAGCGGCCAGCTGGAGCGGCTCTCCGGCCGGCGGCACCCAACGCAGGCGATGGTGCAGCAGGGCCAGAAAGTCCGGGCTGACCGGCTCACCGCCTGCGCTCGCCAGCGAGGACGTGACGTTCAGCAATTCGCCGGGCAATGCGTGGCGGTGCACGCCCGACAGCGCAACCCGGAGATTGGAGTGAATATGCACCCGGGTATCGCGCCCGCCCCCGAGCAGCGCCCACTCCCCCTGCGGAGGGTCCAACACATGGATCAAGGTGAAGGTATCCTGCGCCAGCCAGCGTGAAGCACTGCCATGTCGGCCGCCTCTCCAGAGACTGCCATCCGGGAGGCGCAGTCCGACCGGTTCGTGCCGGTAGGGGTGCATTGCCAGCACGGTCAGTTCGCGGACCGTCGCATCCACGCGGAACTGTTGTCGTTCCACCGGCACGGCATTGACCGGTATCGCGGCCGCGAAAATATCCAGAAACGCCCCAAGCAATTCATCGGAATCACGCGCGACCACGGCAAAGCCACCGGTCTGGATAGCCATCTCCTCCAGCAGGCGCAGATCCGCATCCCGGGACAGGCCTACTGCGTACAGTCGTACTCCCTTGCCCTGCAGGGCGGGCAGGCGTTGACGAAGAATCTCCTTGCGGCTCTGCGCATCCAGCCGCGGATCGTCGTCCACGTCGACCTGGCCATCTGTAAGCAGGATGACGATTCTGGATTCGTCCTCTGTGGTCTCACGCCAGTCCCGGTCCACCAGGTACAGGCCGTCGGCCACATCGGTGTAGCGGGCACTGGAATCGATCCGCCGGGCGCGATCCATGGCCCTTGCGCGCCAGGTTTCGTTGATCTCCCCGTGGGGGATCAGCACAGCACCCTCCGTGCCAAAGGTCCAAAAACCGGCCCGGGTGCCGTCGCGCAACAGGTTGATCAACAGTTGCACCGCGGGGACACGCAGGTTCTGCGGGTCTGTTTCGCGCATGCTGCCGGACACATCAATCAATACCCGCACATCGGCCTGCGCAGCCGCCCGGATGGGGCACAGTGCCAGCAGGCAGAACAGAACGCTGAGCGGGATGCGGGCCAATCTTTGCACGAACCCAGGAGACTCCGGCCGGCCTTCCCCCACATGGTTCAACAAGACCGACATTCTGTACCTCCTTGCTCTCCATTCAACCATAGCCCGAATCCAACATGTCGAACCCGGATTCGCGCAAAAACAAAAAATGCCCGAATTTAGCAAAATGATCCCTCATTCGACCCAAAAGGCAGAAAATTCAGTGGTTTAACAATACAGCAGAGGCCAAAATCGCTTTCGCGGCCCTCAAATAGCGCCTATCATGTGTTCGATAGTGGCTGAGAAAGCACTGCCAGCCCAACGCAAGCTGGCCCAAAAATGACCAATTGGTAACGGTCGAGAGCGGGAGTATCGAAATGGAAGAGCGTGATATCAAGATCATGCAGGAGAGCAACTACTGGCACCACGCCCAGGTGTTGCGTGATGATCTGAACAACGGCTGGCGGGTACA
>JBFKXW010000373.1:0-2959 GCA_041637915.1 Pseudomonadales bacterium
GACCCAGTATGGTCCAGAGGAAACCCGCGACAACTCCTTCTATACGGAGCAGCAGACCTTTGGGCCCAGCGATGAACCGTCGCCGGTGGATCCCCTCGTCAATGCAGTTGCCAAACTGATCGGTGACCTGGTCGCAGACTTCGCGCCAGATGGCAGCGAGGCAGAGCCGGTGGTGCAAAGCGCGCAGGCATTCCAGGCGGGCATGGTCGGCGTGCTGCAGGGCCTTGCCAGTGATGTGGAGGGTGCTGGATCGCTCGGAGCCACGCTCGCTTCGCAGCTTGAAACACTCGCTGGAACGATTTCGGAAGCAGGCCCACCGGAGGGTGGTGACCCTTCCAGCACGGAAACCGCCTTGCGCGCCATGCAGACCCGATTCGATGAGGAGGGGCCGAGCCAGGCCTTGTTCCAGGAAGGTTTGGCCTCTGTGTTTCGTGCAATCGGAGAAGACGCGGTTGCCCGCAGCCAGCAGACAGATGAAAACGACCCGGACGCGCCGGCGCAGGATACCGCGGCAACGCCGGTGGCGAAGTTGTTCGCTGGTGTGATGAACACGTTCGAGAGCGTGACGCTGAATGGCCTTGCCGAAGGCCAGAGCTACGCAGCTGGCCTGCCCGGTTACCTGAGTGAAGGCGCCGACAGAGAGAGCTATGACCCGGCCTATGCGCCGCTGGTCAGTGCGCTCCGTGCTGCGGTCCTGCACACCTTTGGCGACGAGGTGCTGAAGCCAGCAATCGAGCTGTTGAAGACAGGTGGTCATTTGGCGACCGCCGATGAGAAAGTCTTTGGTGAGAACGCGGACGCTACGCTGGCTGTGCCCGATCCCAGTCCTGTGGCTGTTGGCTCCGTGACCGAGCAATTGGCGGATGTGGCGGAGTCTCTGCCCGAAGGCGATGACGACGAGGAAGTCACCACGGTTTCGACCAAGACCATCGTTTACAACGACGATGGCACGGTCCAAAGCGAATCGACTGAGACTCGTGTGGAAGAGCAGGACGGTGACGAACAGGCGCTGGGCTTTGCCGAAGCGGGTCTGCGTGGTGGTGTGATTGCTGCGCTGGAGGAACTGGCTGAGTTCTTCACCAATGAGCCGGAAGGCCAGCGTGATGTGCAACGCAGCGAGACCAACGAGGTGAACAAACCGCCGAGCGCGCCACCGCCGCCGCCGGAGAATACGTACGAGGCCGGAAAGGCGTTCCTGGTCGGGCTCTCGGCGCGCAGTCAGGCCAAGTCTTCAGCAGATCTGGGCACGCTGCTGGAATTCATGGGGCAGGATCTGGAATCCTCTTACTACGGCGAACGTGCCGGCCTGAGCGGCCTGGAACAGGGCGGCAGCGCAGATCAGGACGCAACAGCCCTGCGGGCGTTCGGTGGCGATCCTGGCAATGCCTACGACGATGGGTATGCTGCCGCGCGGGCCGCGGCCACACCATTGCAGGATGGGAAGGTGGCCAATCCTGCGGTGTTTGCGCGCTCGGAAGCTGCGAATGCGGCAGACGATGGCGCCGGGATGGCAGCGGAATCTCCGCAGGCTGGTGAACAGGCTGCAGCGAACATGAAATTGCTGGCCAAATTCCTGCGCCCGGGCGAGGCGCCCGAAAGGGATGAAGACGGCAATCCGAAGCGCGATGATGAAGGGCGCACATCCTTCCGTACCGGTATGCAGGCTGAGGGCGCCATGCTGGCCTTGCTGATTGCGGTGATGATTGCAGACCCCGAAGCGGTTCAGGCGGCCATGAATGACCTGAGCACCGCCGTGCAGGCCGATGTCCAGGCCATCCAGGACGCACAACCGGAAGGCGAGCAGCGCGACCCACCCCCGACGCCGGATTCGGCAGAAGCAATATCGAAGTTCCTCACCGGGCTGCAGACCCTTGGAGAGGATGCTGGGGCACCGCCGGAAGAGGGTGAAGCGTACGAGCCAGAGGGTGGCCCGGACAAATCGCAGGCGGAACTGGCGGATGTGTTTCTCGCCTTGTCCAGGGATGTGGATGCCTACAACGCCTACTTCCAGGCCAATGAGCCGGGAGGGCTGTCGGTCTCCGGCACGGTCGCAGATGGTCTGGATGGACTCGCCAACCAGGCGCCGGGAAACGAAGAGGGGCTCGCCGGTTTCTTTGCGATGATTGGCAATGCACTCCAGCCGGAATACTCGGTTCCTTATGAGAACAAAACGCCGGAAGCCGTGGGAACCTTCCTGACTGGGTTGGAAGAACAGGATGCGGGTGCATCCCGGGCGGAACTCGGTGATGTTTTCCATGCGCTGGCACGGGATGTCGAGCAGCGCGAGGGAGAGTACCCGCCACTCTTCTCGACACGCCTGGATTTCGCCGGTGATCTGGTCAGTGGCCGGATTACCAGTGGCACCGAGGCCTCTCTGGGTACCTTGCTGCAGGCGGGAGATCCGCTGGTGCAAGTTGATGCCAAGCATGCGGACAACCTGGCAGACGTGGTCGAGGCCATGGGCACCGTCAGCGAGAGCTTCCAGGAGGGCAATCCCTTCGCAGAGGGCATGACCAACCTGGCCAACGGTCTTCGTGCCATTGCATCCAACGATGGCACGGAAGAGGGCGCCGAAACGATCAGTTCCAATGATCTGGTTGCCGCACTCTCCTTCCCGCCGGCGGCGCAGGAACCCAATCCGGATTATCAGCCGGAAGAGGGTGGCGTCACCGGTATCAGTCGGGCGATAGATCTTGGTGGTTTGCAGGATCCGGCTGCGGGCATGAGTTCCGCCCGGTCGGACGGTGGGTTTGAAAATCCCCTGAATGTGAGTAGTTCGCGCAGTACAGCCAGTACGCCAGAAGCAGAGGACGTGCAGGAATTGCCGGGCTTTCTCAATCAGGACGGCGCAGGCAGTGGCGGCGTATCACCCGCACTGGCGCTTCCGACCGGGATCGCCGGTGTCACTGATGGGCAGGTCATCAATTCCGTCGGTGGCAATACCAGTGAGGATGGGAGC
>JBFKXW010000374.1:0-2957 GCA_041637915.1 Pseudomonadales bacterium
CGCGCCTGCAACTTGTGGGCTTCATCATCCTGCAGCGTCTTCAACAGGCTTTCTGCCTCAGCGAGCCAGAACAAGGCATCTTGCGTCTGCTGCGGTCGGCTCGCCTGATCACAGGCCGCCTGATAGTAAAGGGCCTCGGCGACGAAGAAGGGCGCTTCCTGCTGCCGCGCCAGCACCTGCAGGTTTGCGGCGAGTTTCGCAGCACGGGCATATTCCTCGGCGTCATACAGGGCGCGTATCGTCGCGGCGGCCAGTGTCATGCGCAGGACGCCCTGACGAACGCGCGGCTCCAGCGCTTCGAACCGCGCGGCACATTCCAGTGCCGGGGTCTGACGGTCCTGCGCCATGTGTGCCTGCTCGGAAAGTACCAGAATCTCTTCCCCGGCCACCTGTAGCGCCATCTCGCTGTCGAGCCGCCCGAGTTCCTCCAGGTGATCGCGGGCGATGCCGAGTTGCTCCCGGGCCTCGGCGAACTGGAACTTGAGCCGGTTAAAGCGGGCAAACTGCAGACAGGCTTCCACATGGTCCAGCCCGCGACGTTTCCCGGCATAGCGAAGCAGCAGCGGACGCAGCCGCAGGAACTCCACCTCCTGCGCATCCTGCTGCTTCAGCGTGTCCGCCAGTCGCGCACAATATTCGCGCGTGAGTGACGGACATTCATTGGGGTCGCCGGAGAGACCGAACAGCCTTTGTGCATCCGTAAAGGTGCCTGGCGTGGTGAATTCAAAATCGCTCTCACCGCCAGGGGACTCATGGATCAGTGCCGTTTCCCGTTCGAAGGATTTCAGCAGCAACAGGCACTGGATGCGGTCCATGCCGGCCGCTTCGGCAATGAGCTTGGCATTGAACTGGCTCCCCAGGCAGGCGGCCATCCCGATCACCGTGTGCAGGCTGGCGTGGGCATCCGTTTTGGCGCGAATCAGGGCCTGCTTGCCGGGTGGACTGGGTACGCGCTCGGGCGACTGGTACTGCGCTGCCAGCTCCCACTTGCGGGTGGCTTCCGCGCCGGCCTTGCCGGTGGTTGCGACCCGTTGCAATACCCCGGCTTCCTTCCAGTACTTCACCTCGATGCGTGCCTGCTGGATGATATTGCCTTCCTGGCTGGCAGTGCCCACGCCTTCGCCACCGGAACTCTGGTGCCAGCGGCGCGCCGAGACCAGTATTTGTGCAGATTCGGGCGTGATCCGTTCCACCTCGACGAGGAAGTCGCGCAGGATTTGCCCGCGCGCCTCAGCGCCCAGCGCCGTCCAGGCATGGTCCATCTGATCCAGCACTTTCAGGTTGGGCAGTTCGACCACACCATTGCTCAGCAACAGGATGAATAGGCGTCGACCTTCGCGCTGTGCTGCAGCCAGGGCGAACTGCAGGAACTGACGCGATCCGCTGTCGAGCCAATGCGCGTTGTCGATAACCAGGAGCACCGGTGTGCTGGTTGCACCAATTCGGTCGCCGGCATTGAAGAACATCCCGTAGAGCCACGCATGCACGGTGCCCGGACGTTGCAGGTGGATGGAGTTGGACTGATCGCCCAGCCAGGAATTGATCGGATCAAGCACCCGGCCGACACTCTCGTCGACGATGTCTGCGTCCTCCTGTTCGCGCTGGCCGGCATCACCGTGCAGGTCAATCTCCAGTGCTTCGAAGATGGCCTGATAGGGGGTGGCGCGATCTTCCTCGGAACAACTGGCGAGGTAGCGCGACGTGTGGTGCGGCCAGTGTTCATAGAACCACTCGCCGACATGCGACTTGCCGCGTCCGGCGCCGGCGGTCACGCAGACTGCGGTGGATGTGCCGGTACGATGGATTTCCTTCAGCGCATCAATCACTTCTTCCTGCCCGGGCAGGCGGAAGTCACTCAGACGGGCGGATTCCTCCCGTCTCGGCAGGGCGCGCGTGCTGAAGCGGCGGCTGTAGATCCACGACTGCACCAGCACAATACCCCAGGCCAGGCCGGCGATGATGAACAGGTGGCCGGTGGAGTGGGAGAGCGCCGCCATACCGGCGAGCCCGGCCAGAATCAGCGCGAACAGGGTATAACTGGGCGGAATCTCCAGCACGTGCCGGTCCAGGCAGAGCCAGGTGAAACGCGCGATCCCGGTGCCGGCTGCCAGGATGGCGGCAAGCAGGGGGTAGGCCTCGTGGCGGTAGTAGGCGAGCGCCGGCGTGATCATGAACGCCGAAGAACCCAGGGCGGCGGCGACCACGATGGCATTGATGCGTGGGTCCAGGCGCTCCACCAGCTTGATCCGCGGATTCTGCAGGACGCGCACCGGCAGGGCTGGGCCGGCGAACAGCAGCACGCCGACCAGGATCACCCACCAGAACGAGAGAATGGCCAGGTTCTCCGGCAGCGGCAGCAGGGTCGCCAGGGTGGGCAACAGGCCCCAGGGGATCATCCGCCCCAGCAGGAAGGCGATCAGGGTGACGATCTGGAAGCGGATGACCGCCGCCGCACTGGAAGCGCCGGCCACACCGCGAACCGAGAAAGAGGTTGCCGCCGCGTACGCCTGGGCAAACAGTGCGAGCAGTATGTGCAGAATCAGAATCGGCCCGAGCTGGTCCCGGCGATCCCGGGAAAATCCGTACAGGCTGCTGTGCTGTACCGGCTGGCCGGCCTCTGCCTGGTACAGGTCGCCATCCACCACATAGAACCGATCATCCTCCTCCGACGGCTTCCGGATCACCGTCACGACCAGCAGTGCACCCGTTTTCAGGGATTCCACCGCGCGGCGCGCAAGATCTGTCGGGAATTCCGCACCCTGCAGATCCGGCATGGTTTCCCGTTCACCGACCAAGCGCAGCAGATTCTCCTTGGAATACAGGAAAAAGTCCGAACGCGTCTGCAGCACGTAGAAGACCTCATTCTCCAGGACCGGGTCGTAGGGCACGCTATGGATGACCGTGTCGAGCTGGTGAAACTGCTGCAGGTTGGTTTCCTGTACGGTCGCCATCAGCTC
>JBFKXW010000375.1:0-2949 GCA_041637915.1 Pseudomonadales bacterium
GACCAGTTAACCGAAGATGTGATCACCCGGGATATCCACAACGTCGGTGGGCGCTCCTGGCGCCTGGTTTCTATTCCGTATAAGCGGTACGTGCAGCTGCGCTCCACCGATATGCCGTACTGGGTGGCCTGCGCGCTCCTTGGCGTGGTGTTGCTTTTCGCCTTCCTCATGCGGGTGTTGCAGCAGCAGAATAGCCGCATTCAGAAAGAAGTCGAAAGACGCACCGAGCAACTCAATGAAGCCAACATCAGACTGGAAGAACTGTCCCGCACCGACCCGCTGACCGGCGTCGCCAATCGGCGTGCCTTTGACCAGTATGCCGAACTGGAGTGGCGTCGGTCCGCACGCGAGAAGACTCCTTTCGCACTCCTGCTCATTGATATCGACTACTTCAAGAAATACAACGATTTCTACGGTCACCAGGCCGGTGATATCTGTTTACGAAATGTGGCGGGTGCCCTGCAGTCCGGCTCCCGGCGTGCTTCCGATCTGCTGGCGCGATACGGCGGTGAGGAATTTGCCATGGTTGTGCCGAAGTCCGACGGCAACATCGACGTATTGGGCGAAGTGTTGCGCGCCACGGTGGAGGCTTTGCAGGTTCCTCATCTGGATACGCCGCTGAATCGCAAGGTGGTGACTGTCAGTGTTGGTGTCGCCACGACAAACTGTGCCGCCCCCGATCAGTTCGCGCGCTTCCTGCGTTGCGCGGACGAAGCGCTGTATGAGGCAAAGCGGACCGGCCGGAACCGGGTCGTCTGCCGGGAATTTGTGGAATAGTCTGAATCTGCCCACCCACTTCGGGCGACGTATCCGGTGCCAGGACGCTCACTTTGGCAGGCTTTGCACCAGCGCGTTGACTGCGAAGGGCAGGCAGCCGGATGCGACGAACAGCAGCAATGCCAGGCCCCGGATCATCTGGCCGCGCCATCTGGCCGCCGCGCCGGTGTGCACCACGGTATCGCGGATGACCTTTTCGGTTGGGAGCGGCAGCCGCCCGGCCCGGACGACCTGCCCACCGTAGCGGTACAGCCAGCCTGCAACCAGCAAAAGCGGCGCGATCAGCAACAGGCCTGGCACGATGACCCGGGCGGGCTGGCCCTGTGCACCAATCAGGTAATTGGCAACGCGTTCCGCGATCTCTGGTCCGGTCGGCGCCAGCGCGAACAGACCCACCAGGGCCAGGCCCGCAATGCCTGCCAAAATCCATCCGGCCGTTTTGCGTGCCCGCGGATCTGCTTTCTGAATTTCATCCATCGAAACAGGGTAGTTGCTCAACGGTACACAGCGCGTGTCCAGATGCTGTCACGATGGGCGATGTGTACGACGTTGTAGAATCATCAGGATCACGCTGACCAGGGATGCCAGCAGCAGGAGGGGGTAGATCAGCAGCAGGTCAACCCGGATATTGCACTCCCCGGTGCAGAGTATTCGCAGGTACATCAGAGATTCGTACACGGCATACGTCCACCACAACAAGGCTGCGGCCAGTGCGCTGTACCGGCGTTGCCGGATGAAGCCGCAGAAAAACAGCAGGCCGACAATCGCGGCCCCGGGTGGAAAAACAACGAATACGGCAAAGACGGCGAGGATTTCCATGAAATGGTTCCGTGCGGCACAGTGCGTTGCAGCGCAGTGGTCGGGCGTGGCGAGACGCTACTGGAACATTCTGCGCTTTCCAGTCGGGTCTCGCACGAAAGTGATATCAGGCGCTCTTCCCCTGCCGGAGTATCCTTTGGTGTGCGAGTGCTCTAACCTGCAGCTCCTGTGCGCGCATTTCTGCGCCTTGTCAGCGAGGATTTTACATGGTGAAGCGCAAGTTGATGGTCATTGTATTGGGTGGTGCCGTGCTGTTGGGTGGCTGCATGTCCCGGGAGCCGACCTTTGGCGAGCGGGTGCTTGCGGAAGGGGAATCCCGGGTCGAAATGGCCCGCCTCTGGGAGGCTGGCAAGGAAGATGCGCGGGAAGGGGAGAAGCGTGTGCGCGAGGGGCGACGCCTGGTGGAGAGTGGGCGCGCCCAACTGCGCAAGGGCGAACAACTGGTGGCGTCCGGAAATGTGCAGGTACAAACCAGCCGGCAGGCCTATCAGGGTCTGAGCCAGACCGCGCGAAGCACGGGGGATGCAGATACCGCCAGCGAACGCGCCGGGAAACTGCGCAGTTATGCGAAAGACTGGGAAGATGGCGAGGAGATGATCGCGGACGGCTACAAGCTGATCACCAAAGGGCGGGAGCGGATCGACACCGGTGAGGCGGAGATTCGTCGCGGTCAGCAGCTGATGGAAACCGGTCGCCGGAAAATGCAGGAAGCGGAAAAGGCATACCAGACCAGCGCGCCCTGAGCGCGTAAAGGCGGACTGCCGGCAGGCTGCCGACTCCGGCGGTCCGCCGTCCCGTCACTTGAACATGTTGATGGTCTGGTAGGTTGGTCGGTTGTTCCAGTGCATGGTGAGCGCGGCGCCGGGCACGAAGCGGATTTTCTCCGGCTCATGCAGGGTCTTCCAGTTCGCCGGGTCTGAGCCCTGCTGTTGTGCCACGGCTGCGCCGGCGGCATCCAGTGACTGCCACAGCACTTGTGCACAACGCGCCAGGTCCCCGCTCTGCAGGCTGGTCTCTGTTCCCGCCGTGGTGGTGCGTTGCCCGCCGCAGTAGTTGATGTGCGTGGGTGAACTCACGGTATCCCCGAGGACCTGGGCGAGCTGTGTCCAGACGTGTCCGTAGAAACCATCCTGATACGCACTGCCCGTCGGGCCGGGGGCATTGTCAAATGCGAGCGGAACGCGGGAAACATCGCCCAGTACCGGATTGAAGATGGATTCGATTAACGGCGCCCACCATGCGTCCATGACCGCGGTGCCGGCGTTGTCATACAGCCCGTCTCCATCCGCATCCCGTCGCAGCGAGGGGAATTGGCCGTCCTCCACCCAGGCCTGCAGGACATCCCGCATGGCA
>JBFKXW010000376.1:0-2940 GCA_041637915.1 Pseudomonadales bacterium
CAGGCCGCTATACTGGAAACCTGTCGTCCCGAAACCCCTGCGTGCGCCCTGATCCGGAGGCCTGGCCATGAAAACTGCTGATCAATGGTTCGATGAATACGCCGCCACGCACCAGAACCCGATCAACAAACGCATTCACTGGGTTTGTGTGCCCATTATTACCTACGTCACGATCGGCATGATCTGGGCGATCCATCCCTCTCTGGCCGGGATTGCCATGGTCGCCGCGCTGGGCTTCTACCTGAGCCTCTCCTGGCAGCTTGCCGTGGGGATGGCCCTGTTCATGGCGCCCTGGGTATTGTTCATGATGGACGCCCAGAACCTGTTCTGGCCATGCCTGTTTGTGTTCGTGCTGGCCTGGATCGGACAGTTCGTCGGTCATCACATTGAGGGCGCCAAGCCGGCGTTCTTTGAAGATCTGCAGTTTTTGCTGATCGGGCCGATCTGGCTGCTGGGCTTTTTCTACCGGCAATACGATATCGAATACTGAGCCGGGCCGGACGACAGCCCCGGCAACAACCGGCCTTTCGGTAGGGGTCAACCGCAACACCACCCCCCTATACTGGAAATCCAGTCCAATCAGGGAATGGCGGCTTGCTGCGTTCGGGTGAAATCCGTTGCGGCAGCGGCCGTTACGGGAGAAATCATGATGAATCGCACAGCGCTGATGATGGCCTGTCTGCTGGGGATGCATGCCGTCGCGGCCGGTGCAGCTGTTGATGCTCAACAGTTGCTGGATGAAATCGCGTATTCATACAATCCGCTCGAGCCGGTCAGCCCGGCTTTGTCACCGTCTGAGGCGGCTGCGGCCGATGCGGAGAGCGCGGATTGCCGTGACTGGGGCCGCGACGACCCGCGTGGCTTCTGTTTCGATGCTCACTTCCTGACTCGTAATTTCCCCGGTGTGGTCATCGAGCGATCCGGCACGCTCATCGACATGACGGTCTATGTGCCTTCGCGAGCGCGCCGCCCGCGGTTCGCGCCGCTGATCATTCACTCGCATGGATTCGGTGGTGCCAAGGCCTCCAACCTGAATGTGCCGGGCTCGATTGCAGCAGAACATGCAGCCCGTGCGCTGTGGCAGGAACATGGATACTTCGTGATCAGCTTTTCCGAGCGTGGCTTCGGGAAGAGCACGGACCTGGTCGGCATGATGCAGCCGGAACTGGAAGGCCTGGACACCAATGAGGTGATCGACTGGGCAATCAAACACTTCCGGGAGGGCATTGATGCTTTCGAGTTCGACGCGGGCAACCCAGAACACGTGTCCAGTCGCATGGAGGAGGATTGCACCGAGCGCCGTGGGCGCAAGAAGAAGCAACCATCAGGTTGTGGCCGGTCCCTGTTGCGGAGCGACAACGGCGGTGCATTGAAAGAGAAGCAGCCTGATCCGGCCGTGGGCATGCTGGGCTACAGCTATGGCGGGGGCTTCCAGTACACCGCCACCCATGCTGCACAGCGATACCTGCCGCTGCAACGGATCGATGCAATCTCTCCGCAGGGCACCTGGTTTGACCTGCGTTACAGCCTGGCGCAGCACGATGTCCCGAAAACCGCATGGATCAATATCCTGACCGCCTTCGCAGCGGAGGGCAGTACTGTTGTTGGTTTCGAACACGGTCAGCTGCGGCCGGTTCCGCCGCTCATTCTGCAGGCGCGCGCGGAAGCGGACGTGCTGAATCGTGTCACCTCTTCGACCTCGGAAACGTTTTTACGGCACAGCCCGGTCAATTACTGTGACCCACAGCGGGGTAGCAGCACCCGCGGCGTGGATGTTTTCCACGTGCAGGGCCTGCAGGACACGCTCTTCAACTTCAACGATGGCTACAACAACGTGATGTGCGCGGAGCGGGCCGGCAATGACGCGCGGCTGCTCCTGGTGACCGGGGGGCACGTTCTGCCGGCCATTTCACCGGCCAACCACAGTGGGAATACCGGGATGAGCATCGACGAGGTGGTCTGGTGCACAGCGGACAAGCGGCCAGAGGCGGGCATGAGTGTCAGTGACATGACGGTGGCCTGGTACCGGGAGAAACTGGAGGGGGTTGCCGGGGCTGCCAATGGCGTGCCCAAGGCCTGTATCGTGCAGGAGAATCTCGATCCGACAGATGCCCGCATCGACCCCGCCACGGGCCGGCTGAAGCATCCCGACTTCCATGCGCAGTCGGGATTTGAGCCAGCCATTCCCAACTACAACAAGCATCGCTTTGCAGGTGAGGGCGTGTCGTACAAACGCCTGGCCGATATTCCAGTGGGATGTGTGTCCGGTGGTGCGGGCTGTGCCATCGATGGCACCGCCCGTCTGGCGTTCGGGCCGGCTGGCAGCAGCGAGTTTGTGCCGCTGCACACGGTAGGGGAGCGTGCCCAGGTGATTGCGGGGATTCCGACGCTGCAACTGTCCATGAACGTGCCGCATCCGGACCCGATCCTCTTCGTGGGAATTGGCGTTCGACGGGGTGCTGCTGCGCCCCTCAATGCGGTCAGTGACCGGAGCGGTGGCCTGACGAATTCCGTTGTTGGCGAATTTCTCGCGCAGGACGTGGACCGTTGTCAGGCGCAGGGTGCCTGCTTCGAGGGGTTCCGGGATCAGGATGCTGACGGGTATCGGGACCAGTTGGCCGGCCAGGGATCCGGTCAGCGGGGTCTGAATGAGGTCGAGTTGCTGCACGCACAATTGCTGGCGATTCGCTCCACAAGCTACCCGTTCGCTGCCCGCAGCGGTCCGCTGGATTCTGGTCTGGAGGGGGCGGCGATGGGGCCGCTCACCACGGGCGAGGAAATTGAAAACAACCGTCGTGGACCGTTGTGGTTTGGTTGTCCGCCCAACGTGTCCGGGTGTGAGTTCGGGCGCATGGTAGGCGTCAGTTCAAGGCTGAACCCGGGGGATCAGGTGGGGCTGTATTTCTTCGGTTCGCACCTTCAGTACGCGTCCAACAGTGG
>JBFKXW010000377.1:0-2935 GCA_041637915.1 Pseudomonadales bacterium
TCTTTTACCGTGTTGCTTCGCTGACGCTGGGTGTTTCCCAGTGGGCGATTGCTGCTGTACTGGCCGGATTCATGCTGGGCCTCGGGGGTGGTGCGCTTTGTGCACTGCGCGCGGAGCGTTTCATTACCCGGCCGGGCAGGGTGTTCCTCTGGGTCGAACTGCTGGCGGGAGTCTCGGCACTGCTGGTGGTGTTTTTCCTGTTGGCGGGAGCCAGCGGGTTTACGGCCTGGCTCAGTGGGATGCGGGAGTTGCCCGTACTGCAACAGTTGCTCCGGCTTGGCACTGCCATCCTGTTGTTCGCCCTGCCAGCGGGCGCGATGGGCGCCACCCTGCCGCTCTGGATTCGCGCGACCGCCGCGAACAGCGGCAACCGATTTGGTGTCCGGCTCGGCAGCCTTTACGGTGTGAATGTCCTCGGCGCGGTGTGCGGAGCACTGGCGTGCGAGTTATGGCTTGTGCGGGAACACGGCATCCCGGTGGCGGCGTTTGCTGGTCTCCTCTGTAGTCTCGTGGCCATCCTGTTGGCCTGGTGGGTTGTGCGCCCTCGACAGGCGGTGCCGGCGCCGGTGGAAGCGGATTTCCAGACTGTTTGGCCCGTGCGCCTGCTGCTGGCCAGCTTTCTGTGTGGCTTCGGATTGCTGGGGCTGGAAGTGGTCTGGTTCCGCTTCCTGCACCTGTATGTCATCAATTCATCGCTGACGTTCGCGGTCATGCTCGCCTTGTTGTTGGCTTGTGGCGCAGCGGGTAGCCTGCTGATGGCGGTCTGCCTGCGCCGTTTCCCCGACCATGCCATGGGTGGTGCGGTTGTGCTGTCCACTCTGTGTGCGGCCAGCGTGCTTGGGGGCTACTGGTTTTTCCTGCCGGGTGCCGGGGATTCGGGCACGCACTGGTATGCGTCTCTGGGTGCCACGGCCCGGGTGGCCGCGCAACTGGTCAGCCTGCCTGCTTTTTTTTCCGGTGCGCTGTACGCGTTGATCGGCCACTTGCTGGGCGAGCAGATTCGCCGGGATCTGTCGGCCACGTCTGCGTGGCTGGCCTGTAACACGCTGGGCGCGGTGACCGGCAGTCTGCTGGCTGCCTTCTACCTGTTGCCCGCGCTGGGGCTGCAGGCCGCACTGCAGTGTCTTGCAGGGGTCTACCTGCTGATCGCGTTCATGCTATGGCGGCAGGTGGTCGCGCAGCCGGTTCGTTGGGGCATGGCTGCTTGTGGCGTTACGGTTGCGGCTTTCGCACTCTTGCTGCCGCCCGAGCGGGAAATCCAGGCACTGGCAGCCGCGTCGCAGAAGTACCGGGATCTCGATGGTTCCCGGACGGTTTGGGTCCACCATGGTCGCAGTGAAACGCTGCAGTACCTGCGCAAGGATTTTCTGGAGCAGCCGCTGTATTACCGCCAGATGGCAGACGGGTTTTCGATGTCCGGCACCACGCTCGACAGTCGCCGGTACATGGAACTGTATGCGTGGCTGCCGGCGGCGCTCCATCCGCAGATCCGGCACGCGCTGTTGATCAGCTACGGGTTGGGCACGACCGCTTCCGCATTGCTGGATGTGCCGGCTTTGCAATCGCTGCATGTTGTGGATGTCTCACCGGATATTCTGGCCACCAGTGAGATCGTTCACCCGCCTGGAGAAAGCCCGCTGCAGGATGATCGTACGAAAGTGTACATCGCCGATGGTCGTTTTTTCCTCCAGTCGCCCCCGCAGGGCTACGACCTCATCACGGGAGAGCCGCCCCCGCCCCGGGCGCGTGGCGTGGTCAATCTTTACACGCAGGAGTACTTTCAGCGGGTGCATGCTGCCCTGAATCCGGGCGGCTGGTTTACTTACTGGTTACCGGTCGATCAGATGACGGCAGTCTCTGCGCGCTCGATCATTCGTGGATTTTGCGCTGTTTTCAGTGACTGCATGTTGTGGGCTGGTGCGAACTATAACTGGATGCTGACCGGCACACGCGGTAGCGGCGGGGAAGCGGTTTTCGATGCGAGCCTCTGGGAAGATGCGGTCGTCGGGCGCCGGTTGCAGGCGATCGGCCTGGAAAGCCCCGGCGCGCTGGCAGCGACCCTGATTGCGGATACACAAACATTGCGTGGCTGGACACGCAATGTCGAGCCTCTCGTGGACGCGCATCCCGGTCGCCTCGACTTTTCCGCCGCGGACTGGGCGGATCTCGCACTCTACTTCCGCTGGATGGACGATAAGGAAACCGAGCGGCGCTTTCAAAACTCCAGGCAGGTAAAGCAGTTGTTCCCGACCTGGGTGCGGGTAGCGGCCGGGCGGTACTTTCCATTTCAGGCGCTTCTGAACAACCAGGTCCGGCCGGAAAGTGCGGGCGCACTGTCTGCGCTGGATGCCTTGTTGCAGCACTCGGACCTGTCCGCGCCGGTGCTCTGGTTGTTGGGCAGTGACGACAGGTACCAGCGCATTGCGAAGCAGGCAGATACGCTCAATGACGAGGTACGCTGGCATCGGGCAGCGGAAGCGCTGGCAGCACGGGAGGTCCATCGTGCCTGGGACTGGTTACGCTCGGTGGAAACGCCGAAAGACGAGTTCCGCATGCAGGTGCAGCTGTATCTGGCCTGTGCCACCGATCGCCGGGAGGAGGCAGTGCAACTCGCCCGGTGGATGGTGCAGGAGAGGAGTTGGCGCCCGCGCTTTGCCTGTACGGAGTAACTTCGTGCAGGGACGAACCTGGTGGTTCGCTCAGAAGCCGCTTTCTTCAATGATTGCGTCGAGAGTGCCTTCTTCGCGGATCAGTTCCAGTCCCCGGTTGAAGGTTTCCAGCCGCTTCTCCCAACCCGGGCTCTGTTTTGAAAAAGCGATGTAGAGATCCTTCATCTCCATCGCCGGGTCCAGGAACTCCAGCTCTGACAGGTACCATGGGTACTTGGTCACCATGATGTGCGTGGCCACATATTTGTCGATGAAGATCAGTTGCA
>JBFKXW010000378.1:0-2929 GCA_041637915.1 Pseudomonadales bacterium
GCGTACTGCAGGCAGTAGGCATTGAAAACAGCCTGAAATTCCTGCGTCAGATCGGCTTCGATACCGGCGGCATGCCGCGTAACCTGCAACTCGCGGTGGGCGGTGGCACGCTGGAACTCAGCCCGCTCGAAGTTGCCACGCACTACGCCAAGTTCGCCAATGGCGGCTATCGGATCGACTCCTGGCACATCCAACAGGTGCTCGCCCGGGATGGCTCCGAACTCTATCGCGCGCAGCCTCTTGCGGTGTGCCCTGCCTGCCTGGCAGAGACTCTGCCTGCGAAGCCCGATGAGGAAAAAGCGACAGAAGCAGAAAGCCCGGACGGCGAGGCGGAGGCCGGCACAACCGGCCCTGCGCAAATGGAGGAAACAGTCGTCACCGAGCCGACGCCCGCGCCGCTGGAGGCACGTCAGGCGCCGCAGGTCATGGACCCGCGCTCAGTTTACATCCTGAACTCGATGTTGCGCGATGTCATTCAGCGCGGCACCGGACGTGCCGCAAGGGCCCTGGGCCGCCAGGATCTCGCCGGGAAAACCGGCACCACGGATGACGCACGCAATCTCTGGTTTTCCGGTTTCAACCACGCACTGGTTGCGACCGCCTGGGTTGGATTCGACGAGGAGCTGCCACTGGGAAGGCGCGAATATGGTGCCACCGCCGCACTGCCCATCTGGATTCGCTTCATGCGCGACGCCCTGCGTGGCGAGCCGGAAACCGCGCTGCACCAGCCGGATGGCATCCTCAGCGTGCGCATCAACCCCGACACCGGCGAAGCGGCGCCCCCGGGGAGCACCCGCGCAATCTTCGAACTGTTCGTCGAGGGCACTGAGCCAGACCCCGCGCTGGCCACGGGCGACCACCCGGATGGAAGCGACGCGAACAGCCGGCCGGAGCTGCTTTTCTGACGACGCGAATGACCAGCCCGGCACTGTGACCGGATGCGGCCGGCTCAGGGAATGTAGCGGCGGGCTTCCTCGGCGCTTTGCAGCGGGTAATGGTCGGGCATTTTCTGCAGCGCCACGCCACTATCGACAGCAGCTTGCGCCACGGCCTGCGAAACCACGCCGATCAGGCGCGGGTCCATTGGCTTGGGAATGATGTACTCCGGCCCGTATTGCAGCGCCATGCCGTCGTAGGCCTCGCGCACAACCTGTGGCACCTCTTCCTTGGCCAGCGTGCGAATGGCATGCACCGCGGCCATTTTCATTTCTTCATTGATGCTGGTCGCCCGTACATCCAGTGCGCCACGAAAAATGAACGGGAAGCCGAGCACGTTATTGACCTGATTGGGATAGTCCGAGCGCCCGGTCGCCATGATCACATCGGAACGCAGCGCATGCGCCACTTCCGGGCGGATCTCTGGTTCCGGGTTCGCGCAGGCAAATACAATCGGCTTGTCAGACATGCGCCGCAGGTGATCTGCGGTCAGCAGATTGCCCCCGGAGACACCCAGGAAAACATCCGCGCCCTCAATGGCATCCTCCAGCGTCCGGTCCGCGGTTTCCGCTGCAAACTGCGCCTTGTACTGATTCACGCCTTCCCGCCCGGCGTGGATAACACCCAAGCGGTCGATCATGCGGATATTCTCTACCTTCACGCCCAGTTCAACCATGAGCTTCATGCCGGCAATGGCTGCGGCGCCGGCTCCGAGACAGACTACCCGCGCCTCGGCGGGGATCTTGCCGGCCAGTTCCAGCGCATTCAGCATGCCTGCCGCCGTGACAATCGCAGTGCCGTGCTGGTCATCGTGAAACACGGGCACGTTACAGCGCTCGGAAAGCTCCCGCTCGATCTCGAAGCACTCCGGCGCCTTGATATCCTCCAGATTGATACCGCCGAAAGACTTGTGCATGCGCACGACCGTGTCTATGAATGCCTGCGGACTCTCCGCCTCGATTTCGAGATCAAACACGTCGATTCCGGCGTAACGCTTAAACAGTACGCCCTTGCCTTCCATCACCGGCTTGCTGGCCAGTGCACCCAGATTTCCCAGGCCCAGAATGGCGCTCCCATCCGAAACCACTGCCACAAGGTTTCCCTTGTTGGTGTAGCGGTATGCCAGTTCGGGATCCCGCGCAATCTCCTTGCAGGGCTCCGCGACACCCGGGCTGTAGGCAAGCGCCAGGTCACGGGCATTGGCCGTGGGCTTGGTGATGGTGACCTCCAATTTTCCCGGGAAAGGCTTTGCGTGATAATCCAGCGCCGCCTCGCGGAGAAAATTGTGCATGGTTTCCTGTTCCATGGGATCGCAAACCTTGTTGGTACCAGGCTTTTCAGCCAGCCGCCGTACCCGCCTTCCTGGGAGCCAGCGAAAATTCTTGGATTTTCTTTCAGTCTAGTTCAGATCAGTACAGAGCAGGCCATCCACCGGCCTAGCGCACCACTTTGATCTGGCGACCCGCCCGGAGGTCGCCATCCGGGTAGTCTCCATTCAGCAATCGCAGGATCGCCTCTGCATCATTCGGCAGCGAGGCGCTGCGCGCCAGGCTGGCATACGTATCACCGCGACGCACACGATGCAGGCGAATCCGGGGCGCACGCGCCAAAGCTCTCTCTTCGGCGCGCAGACGATGGAAACTCCTGATGGTCTGCAGAACCAACTCATCCACCTGCTGATATTTGCGCCCCTTGGCGACCTGCCCCTGAAAAATGAATGCCTGACGATCCTTGTACACCACCGCCAGGCGCCCCGGCGTCCCGCCCATCAGTTTGGCAGGCAAAAGCCCTGTGTACGCCTCCAGACCGTCGACCTGAAGCCTTTCACCGCGCTCCAACTCCTTCACCCCCAGTCGCTCGCGGATAAACGCCTCTGGCGGCTGCTTCTTGTTCAGATCCTCTAATGTCAGCACCACGAAGGCATCTTTCGCCTGCGTATGGCCGATGACGGCACTGGGCAGATTCTCCACGCGCCAGCCATCCGGGAACGTCA
>JBFKXW010000379.1:0-2923 GCA_041637915.1 Pseudomonadales bacterium
ACTGCCTCTTGGGAAGCGCGTGCTGCAGTGCCTCAAACAGGTCCCGTGGCAACTCAACACTCGTGAAATAGTGTTCACCTCGCTGTAGAACGATCGATTCACTGGGAATCACGTCCAGACCGAGTTTCCTCGCCATGATCGAAAACAGTTCGGGAAATCGAAAGGGCTTTTCCAGGTAGTCATCAAAGGACAACTCATGGAGACGGCGATGACGTTCCAGCACGAAGGTTCGTGTGGAGAGCGCCATGCAATAGGGGCGGGAGTCCGGGAAATGCCGGTCCAGCGCGCGAAATGCCTCCAGCTTGGCCGGAATTTCCTCATCCAGATCAAACAGGATGGCGTCCACCGGCTCGTGACTGAACTCTTCCACCAGCCCGTCAAACTCCGTGATCAGGCGGACACTGGCACCGGCCATGCGGAACAGTGTGGAGAGCGCCTGTATCCCGTGATCCGGCCGGCCCATGAGGATAATGCGCAGCAGCTGCCCATCCGCGAGTACCGGGTCGGTGATGTATTCTTCTGCCCCGTCGTCCTCCCCGTCGCCCAATGGCGTCCGTGGCATATTGAGCTGAAAGGCAAACCGGGAGCCCCGTGATCCACCGGTATCAACCACCAGTTCCGAACCCATCAGTTGCAGCAAACGGTCCGCGAGGGTCAGGCTCAGATGAAACAAACTGCCCGACTCACTGCGCACAAACTTATGGGCACTCCACTTTTCCAGGCCCTCCGCATTGCCGGGCAACTGTGCGCCCGCTTTCGCATTGATCACCTCAAAATAGAGCGTGTCCTGAGATTCCTTGACGCGCAGGTGGATTGCGCCGCCCTCCGAATGGCCGATCGCATCCTCCAGAAGCTGCACCAGCACCTGTGACAGCAGGTCGCGGTCACCACTGACGATGCAGGGCGAGCCCACCTGAATGTCCGAGGCCCACTGCACGGCATTTTCCGCCACCACATCGCTGTAGACCTCCTCCAAGTCGGCCAGCAAGGCACGCAAATCAAACGCTCTCGGGTGATAGGTCACCGGATTGCCATCGCGACTGATCACGACGCTCAGTTTTCGCACACTCAGGAACAGTTCCTCGCTCGCGGCGACCATGCTCTCCACCTGGTCACGCAGTTCGGTCGGCAGATCCTGGCGATTCTGCATGACCTGCAGATCGCTCATGATCGCATTGAGCGGGGAGCGTAATTCCTGGGTCTGCCGTGCGATCAGCAGGTTTTTGTGGGTCAGCGCCGCTTCGCGCTCCCGATGCGTGCGCTCGCGTTGCCGCATGCGGTGGGCATACTCCAGAATGACTTCAACCTTGGCCCTGAATTCGTTTTCCGGGCAGGCCTTGCTCAGGAAATCAACGACCCCGGACCGATACAGGCTGTCGTCACCCACCGTTCGGATCGTGGACCCGGACATCACGATGACCGGCGGCATCATGCTGCCGAAACGGTTGGTCGCCTCACACACCACGTCCAGTCCGGTCCGGTTGCTGCTCTCATCACAAAGCCGGTAATCAGTCAGAAACAACGTGATATCGCGGGACTCCAGCGCCCGAAACGCCTCCTCCGACGTGCCAACCGTGATCAACCGCGCCTTCAGTGGTTCCAGGATCTCTTTTACCCAGACCAGTTCATCCGGTTCGTCATCCAGAATCAGAAGGGTCGGCACGCTGCCGCCCTGCGGAGTCACGGGCACATTCTTCACGATGGCGAACTACCTCTTTCAACCACGATCAGGTCTTCTGTCTGCGCCTGCAATTGCTCAAAATCCAGCGCATCCAGGCTCGTTTGCAGGAGCTCTGCGAGCGCTTCACCACCGGGCAACTGCCGAAGTTCCACCAGCAACTTGTGCAGTTCCCGCAACCGCTTCAGTCGAATCGCCTTGTGCAGCCGCTGGCGCAGCCCGTCTGGCACTGTAACCGGCGCCACCGACTCCGGTTGTGGCGCGTCCTGCGCGCTGTCCGGTTTGCGTTGTGGAGCCTCGAAGCGAACCTGCAAGTGTTTCTCCACAATACCGAGGAGGTCCCCGATCGGATAGGGCTTTGGCAAAAAATCGGCAAACCCGCGGGCGATATAGGCCTCCCGATCGGACACAAAACCGGACGCCGAGATGGCGATCAGTACCGGACAGTCAGCGCCATGCTGCTCTCGCAGCAAACGTGCGGTTTCGAACCCATCCAGGACCGGCATGGCAATATCCATGAACACGATATCGACCCGATTCCCTGCAAGGTAGTCGAGGGCTTCCTGGCCGTTCACCACTTCATCAAACGCGATCCCCGCCCGTGCCAGCAAGGCCTTCAACATCTCCCGGTTGCTGACGATATCGTCGACAATCAGCGCCTTGACGTGTTCTCCATGCGCCAGCCTGGCAGCCGGATGGACCGCGCTACGGGCATTGCGTGGTGCTGCGTCCGTGGCGGCCAGGTCCACCGTGAAGCTGAAACAGCTGCCACGCTCCGGCTGACTGCGAAGCTGGATCTCCCCGCCCATCAGTCGAACCAGCCCATTGGCAATGGAAAGCCCGAGACCGCTGCCACCCTGCCGGGCCGTGCCCGCAGAACCCTGCCGGAACGGTTGGAAGATGATCTCCTGTTGCGCGATGTCGATCCCCTTGCCGGAGTCTTCGACCACAAACTCCGTCCGGGTGCCCTCCCGGCTGACGCGCAGGAGGACATGGCCCCTGTCCGTGAACTTGGCCGCGTTGCCCAGGAAATTCACCAGTACCTGAGCCAGCTTGTTGCGGTCCGCAAGCACGATGCATGGATTCGGGAGCTCCGCCTCGTAACGCCATTGCAGGCCCGCAGATTCACAGCGCGCAGCAAAAATCGCGCAGAGCCCGTCAAGAAACTCATGCAGATCGAGCGGCTCCGGATCCAGTTCCAGCCCGCGCGCTTCCAGCTTGGAAAGATCCAGAATTTCGTTGATC
>JBFKXW010000380.1:0-2898 GCA_041637915.1 Pseudomonadales bacterium
CACGCTCTGGCAGATGGGCACCGACCATGCCGGGATCGCCACCCAGATGGTGGTGGAGCGGCAACTGACGGCCAGCGGAGAGACCCGCACCGGCCTCGGTCGAGACGCATTCATCGAGCGCGTCTGGAAATGGAAGGAAGAATCAGGCGGCACCATCGCAAAACAACTGCGGCGCATGGGCTCCTCGGTCGACTGGTCACGGGAACGGTTCACCATGGACCCCGGCCTCTCCAATGCCGTGCGTGAAGTGTTCGTGCAGCTGTTCGAGGAAGGCCTTATCTACCGCGGCAAACGGCTGGTCAACTGGGACCCGAAACTGCACACCGCCATTTCGGACCTGGAAGTCGTTTCCGAGGAGGAGAATGGCAAACTCTGGCATTTCCGCTATCCACTGACTGACGGCAGCGGCCACCTGGTTGTGGCGACCACCCGCCCGGAAACCATGCTCGGCGACAGTGCCGTGGCTGTACATCCGGAAGACGAACGTTACCGGCACCTGATCGGTCAGACGGTGCAGCTGCCTTTGACTGGGCGCACCATTCCGGTCATCGCGGATGACTACGTGGATCCTGAATTCGGGAGCGGCTGCGTCAAGATCACGCCCGCACACGACTTCAATGACTATGAGGTGGGCCAGCGACACGACCTGCCGCTCATCAACATTTTCACGATCGACGCTGCCATCAATGACGGAGCGCCAGAGCCCTACCGTGGCATGGACCGGTATGAGGCGCGGGAATTGATCGTCCACGATCTCGATGCGCTCGGACTGGTGGAGAAGATCGAGGATCACAAGCTGAAAGTTCCCCGGGGTGATCGCTCCCACGTGGTGGTCGAGCCATTCCTGACGGACCAGTGGTATGTGCACACTGCGCCCCTGGCCGAGAACGCGAGTCGCGCAGTGGAAAACGGCGATATCGAATTCGTGCCGAAGAACTGGGAGAACACCTATTTCGCCTGGATGCGCGACATCCAGGACTGGTGCATCAGCCGACAACTCTGGTGGGGCCACCGCATTCCCGCCTGGTACGACGCTGAAGGCCAGGTCTATGTCGGGCGCGATGAGACCGAGGTGCGTGAGAAACACGGCCTCCCCGCCGACCTTGTCCTGCGGCAGGACGAAGACGTGCTGGACACGTGGTTCTCTTCCGCTTTGTGGACTTTTTCCACGCTGGGCTGGCCGGAAGAGACACCGGAGCTCGCCCGGTTCCACCCAACCACGGTGCTGGTCACCGGCTTCGACATCATCTTTTTCTGGGTCGCGCGCATGATCATGATGACGCTGCATTTCCGGAAGCAGGTGCCTTTCCGGCAGGTGTACGTGCACGGCCTGGTGCGTGATGCCGAAGGCCAGAAGATGTCCAAGTCCAAAGGCAACGTGCTGGACCCGCTGGACCTGATCGACGGTATCAGTCTGGACGACCTGCTGGCAAAACGCACCAGCAATATGATGCAGCCACAGCTTGCGAAAAAGATTGAGAAGTCCACCCGCAAGCACTTTCCGGAAGGGATCGCCCCATACGGCACTGATGCGCTCCGCTTCACATTTTACTCGCTGGCTTCTACCGGCCGTGACATCAAGTTCGACATGGGACGCATGGAGGGCTACCGCAATTTCTGCAACAAGCTCTGGAATGCCGCCCGGTTCGTGCTCATGAATGTGGAGGGGCAGGATTGCGGCATCGAGAGCGCGTACGAACTGGGCCTCCCAGAGCGCTGGATTCTGACCCGCCTGCAGGACGCCGAGGAGGCCGTCGCCGAAGGAATTCGCACCTACCGCTTCGATCTGGCCTCACGGGCACTGTATGAGTTCATCTGGCATGAATACTGTGACTGGTATCTGGAACTGAGCAAGCCACTGCTGAATGACGCGCTGGCGGCAGATGCCCTGAAGACCGGCACGCGCCGCACCCTGGTCCGGGTTCTGGAGACTGTGCTGCGGCTGGCTCACCCCTTCCTGCCGTTCATCACGGAAGAGATCTGGCATGCCGTGAAACCTTTCGTCGGCAAGGAAGGCGCGACGATCATGTTGGAACACTACCCCCTGGCGGATGAGGGCAAGCGGGATCCGGCCGCGGCAGCAGATGTGGAATGGGTGCGGCGTATCATCATCGCAGCGCGCAACATCCGCGGGGAAATGGATATCTCCATGGCGCGAAAAATCCCCCTGCTGCTGCGCAGCGGCTCCGAGGAAGACCGACGTCGCAGTCGTGAGAACGAGTCCTTTCTGTGCTCTCTGGCGCGCCTGGACTCCATTCGCTGGCTGGAGCCGGATGAGGAGCCGCCGGTCAGTGCATCACAGCCAGTGGAAGGCCTGGAACTGATGGTTCCAATGGCGGGACTGATTGACCGCGATGCTGAAATCGCGCGCCTCGAAAAGCAGCAGGCCAAACTGGACAAGAACATTGCCGGCGTGCGCGGCAAACTGGGCAACGAACGATTCGTCGAGAATGCACCGGCAGAGGTGGTTGCAACGGAACGGGAACGGCTCGCAGAACTCGAATTGCACCTGGGACGAATCCAGTTGCAGTTGGAGAAGATTCGCTCGCTCTGAGATGTTGCACACTTTGCGCCAGCGATTCCTGCGACCCTCGGTCAGCGGCAGGCTGCTGGCGGTATTTCTGATTCTCGCCACCCTCATGGTGACCGTGACAGCCGGTGCATTCCTCTGGGCCGGTGGCGCAGCGTACCGTCAACGGGTCCTGCCGGGAGAACTTGCGCTGATCGCCAGCCTGGTGAATCAGCGTCCACTCTCGGAGGCGATCCTGCAGGGTCTGGCGCCCGATGGCGGGTTGTACGTCCCCCAGAGCTTCCCGAAATTCGATGCCGGACGATTCGGTCCGATCGAGAGTTTCGAGGAATCGGCCGCGATCATCCTGCGGCCGTTCCTCGAGGGCG
>JBFKXW010000381.1:0-2897 GCA_041637915.1 Pseudomonadales bacterium
CCTTCACGGATCAGCGCCAGCACCTCCGAGGAGCCCTCCATGTCGGTATAGCCGGTAAAGGTGGAGGCGGCGCCCAGCTGGATTCCGGATTCGCCGTACTCCGCCTTGAAGCGACTGGCGCCACGCGCTCTTTCACGCTGCGCCGCCATCTCGCGCCGAAAGCCTTCCTGATCCACGGAAAGGCCCTGCTCCCGCGCCACATCGGCGGTCAGATCCAGCGGAAATCCAAACGTGTCATACAGACGAAACGCCACTTCCCCGGGAATGACGGCATCCTGCAGGCGGGTGATTTCCTCCGCCAGCACGCGCATGCCCTGATCCAGCGTGCGGGCAAACTGCTCCTCCTCGGTGCGAAGCACCTTGCGAATCTGCGCCTCTCGCTGCCGCAGTTCCGGGTAGGCATCACCCATTTCGGCAACCAGTGCGGGCAGCAGGTCTGCGAAAAACAGCCCCTCGGCGCCCAGCTTGTGACCGTGCCGGAGTGCGCGCCGGACAATGCGCCGCAATACGTACCCGCGTCCTTCGTTGGAGGGCACCACGCCATCACAGACCATGAACCCACAGGAGCGGATGTGATCGGCAATCACGCGCAGGGAGGCTGTGGTGGTGTCCGCATGCCCGGTGGCCTTCGCACAAGCCGCCAGCAGGTTTTGAAACAGGTCGATCTCATAGTTGCTGTGCACACCCTGCAACACGGCAGCAATGCGCTCCAGGCCCATGCCGGTATCCACGCTGGGTTTGGGCAACGGGGTCAAGGTGCCATCGGCGGCACGCTCATACTGCATGAAGACCAGATTCCAGATTTCGATGTAGCGGTCGCCATCATCGTCCGGACTGCCCGGCGGACCGCCGGCCACGTCCGGGCCATGGTCGTAGAAAATCTCCGAACAGGGTCCACAGGGCCCGGTGTCGCCCATGGCCCAGAAATTGTCTTTCTCACCCAGGCGCGAGAAACGCTTCGCGGGAACGCCAATCTCCTGCAGCCAGATGTCCGCTGCCTCGTCGTCCTCCTCGTACACTGTGACCCACAACTTTTCAGCCGGTAGCCCCAGGTCCTCGGTCAGGAAGCCCCAGGCATACCGGATCGCATCCTTTTTGAAGTAATCGCCGAAACTGAAATTGCCAAGCATTTCGAAAAAGGTATGGTGGCGCGCGGTGTACCCGACGTTCTCCAGATCATTATGCTTGCCACCCGCCCGGACACAGCGCTGCGAACTGGTTGCCCGCGTGTAGTTGCGCGGATCGCGGCCCAGGAACACGTCCTTGAACTGCACCATGCCGGCATTCGTGAACAGCAGGGTCGGATCATTGGCGGGTACCAGCGGACTGCTCGCTACGACCTCATGGCCCTGTCGGGCGAAGTAATCGAGGAACCTTTGTCGGACTTCAGCGCTTTTCATGTACTTTTCGGACGTTTTGGGACCCGGCAGTATACAAGAGCCCCCATACCGGCGAACAGATGACCACCGTGCAGGTTCACGTCCACCAGAGTTTTGAAGAAATCGACCCAGCGGGGTGGAACCGGCTGTTCGGTCGCGACCACCCGTTCACCCGCCATGAATTCCTGTCAGCCCTGGAACGCTCCGGCAGTGCGGACAAGAATACCGGCTGGCAGGCCCTGCATCTGGTGCTGCGGGACGAAACCGGCGCGATGCGTGCAGCCATGCCGCTGTATCTGAAATCGCACTCGATGGGCGAATATGTCTTCGACTGGGCGTGGGCCGACTTCTGGCAGCGCAGTGGCGGAAGTTACTACCCAAAACTGCTGACGGCCGTGCCGTTTACGCCCTGTGTCGGGCCTCGCATCGGCTGCCTGGAGGAGACGGACCGGGCCATGGCCACCGCGGCATTCGCCCGCGCTGCACAGGAACTCGCCCAGACCCATCGCCTGTCTTCCTGGCACCTGCTGTTCGCAGACACGCCGCCCGACATCCAGCAGCCCCGGCTGCTGCAACGGGATGGCTGGCGCTACCAGTGGCAGAACGCAGGCTACGCGGATTTCGATGCGTTCCTGGCCAGCCTTTCCTCCAAGAAGCGCAAGAACATCCGCCAGGAACTGCGTCGGCTGCAGGAAGCCGGTGTCAGCTTCCGGACCCTGGAGGCGGAGGATATCCGGCCGGAGCACTGGGATCACTTTTACCGGTTGTACCAGTCCACCTACCTGCGGCATGGGCAAGTGGGCTACCTGCAGCCGGAATTCTTTTCCCGGCTCGCCGCGTCCATGCCCGAACACCTGGTGCTGATCCAGGCGGTTCGCGGGGAGGCGTGCATCGGCGCCGCCCTGTACCTGCGCTCCGCCGATACGCTCTTCGGACGCTATTGGGGATGCTCCGAGCCACTACCGGGTCTGCACTTTGCGACCTGCTACTATCAGGGGATTGAGTACTGTATCCGCCGCGGCCTGCAGGTCTGTGACCCCGGCGTGCAGGGCGAGCACAAGATCGCGCGCGGCTTCCTGCCCGTGCGCACCCATTCCTGGCACTGGCTCGCGGCGCCCGAACTGGCACGGGCAGTGGGGGTGTTTCTGGATCAGGAGCGCGATGCCGTAGAGGGTATCACCGAGCAGCTGGCGCAGCGCTCGCCCTACCGTCAGCCCTGACCGGCGGTTGGCCTACCAGCCGAAGGTCTGCTTTATGAAGGGCACACTCAGGCGACGCTGCGCCGCCAAAGCGGCACGATCCAGCGCCTCCAGCAGCGCCAGCAAGGCCGGCAGATCACGTGGCGCACGACGTAGCAGGAAGCTGCGCACCTCGGTGCTGACCGCCAGCCCACGCTCGGCTGCACGCGCACAGAACAGTTCCAGCGCTGTATCGCCGGTGAGTGGGAACACCTCCATGACCAGGCACCGCGACAGGCGTGACGCCAGATCTGCCAACGGAATCGACAGCCCCCGTGGC
>JBFKXW010000382.1:0-2879 GCA_041637915.1 Pseudomonadales bacterium
CATCTCATCGATGTAATGCGCCCACTTCAGCGCATCTCGCACCTTGGCCCCCCGCAGGGTGTACAGGTTGTGCATGTTGCGTGAAACCACCTCTGCGCCGCAGAAGGCTTTTTTCCCGGGCAGGTAGAACGTGAGTTCTGCGGGGGCCTCGGATTCCGGTGCGTACTGGAACACGAACCGAACACCGTCAATGGTCATATTCTGCCCGGTTTTATCGACGATATCCGTCGGCGGGAGCAGGCCCGGCGAGCCGTACGGAGGATGTTTCCCCAGGCCGGTATCGACATGTCCACGCTCACTACGGGCGAGCTGTTTTCCGTACATGAACATGGAGCGCCGCGTCATCGCGATGCCGGCCAGCACGTTCTCGCTGGTGGCTTCTTCCATGAATCCTTCAGGTGCGATCACCTGCAGCTTGCCCGATGCCAGCTCCTCCTGGCTGACGGCGCCAAGCACCCCGCCAAAATGATCGATGTGACTGTGGGTGAAGATCACCGCACGCACTGGTTTGTCCCCGAGATGCTTGCGCGCAAACTGCATCGCCCGCGCAGCAGTCTCCTTCGCGGTCAGCGGATCCACCAGAATCCAGCCGGTCTTGCCCTCGATGATCGTGAGGTTGGACAGGTCATAGCCACGCAACTGGTAAACACCCGGCACGACTTCAAAAAGACCGTGGATGTTGTTCAGGCGCGCCTGCCGCCAGAGGCTCGGATGCACGCTGTCCGGCGTATCCTCCTGAATAAAATCGAAGCCCGGCATATCCCAGATCAATTCGCCATCGGGCCCCTGCACCTGCAAATCAGGATCACTGGCGATCAGACCCCGCCGGGCCAGGGCAAAATCCCGGTTGTCCGAGAACGGCAGCTGCTTCACAACCGACTGGTTCGCCTTGATCGTGGCGGCGGTTGGCGGGGTATGCCCCTGTGCATCCGCCCCCTCGGAGGAATCAGGGGCTCCGCCGCAGGCAGTCAGCAGGAGGATCAGCGGCAGCGTGCATAGCAGTCTGGCGAACATGTTGAGTTCCTTATTCCTCGGCAGAGAGATAAGGAATATAGGTTATTACGCGACGCCGAGTTCTTTCAGGCTGTCATCTGCCACGTCCAGAATGGCCTCACCCATCCCCTTGCGGGTGGCCAGGCCATCGACGTAATACTCCAGGCTGGCCAGCGCGTCGGCAAATGCGTCCATGGCCTGCGCGTCCGGTCTTACACCCTGCTCGATCAGTTTGTCCGCCACATAGCGTCGCAGACCCTGCGCCACTGCGCTGCCACGCATCTTGCCCAGCACCATGAGGCCCCCATGCGTACCATCCAGTGCCGCCGGCACTGACTCCAGATGGGAGGTGTCGAAGTCGGTCCCCATGAAATCCATCAGCGCGTGCTTCGCTGTGCCCAGCCCCGCCTGAATCTCCTTCACTACCGCTGCGGTGGCGTCATCCAGCTGGGATGGCGCGATCATGGCATCAGCATCCTCCAGAACGGATTGCGCCAGACCCCCGTCCTCGTTCTCCAGCGCGGTCACCGCGCTGTCCAGATACAGCAACACGTCGGCGATTTTGGAGAGGTCTTCCTCGCCGGGGGTCTCACCCGACTCCTGCCAGCCCTGCATGGCCTCGATACGACCGGCCAGCAATTCCTGGGCCTTGTCCAGTTGCAGCATGCCGAGCTGGTCCTTGACCCCGCCCAGTTTGCCGATGAGTTCGCCGATCACCGAGGTGTCCGATTCGCGCACCGCCCGGTCAATGGTGTCCTTGATCCGGGCGATCTCCTCCTTCACGGAGCCTGCCATGGTGCGCAATACCGCCCCACCCGGCCCGGACAGCCGCTTGCGTTCCTCGGCCAGCGTGCGCTCATTGAAACCCAGCTCGACGTTGCCGGCAGCCTCGATCACCGGCCCGGCCAGCGGGCCCGGCGCCTCGGCCAGTGCCGCCAGATAGATGAACTCACGCACCAGTGCATCACGAGGGGCTTCCTGCAGCGCCTGCTCGGTCTTGTAGACCAGATTCTTCAAAAACCGCTCCAGCATGGTCACCAGGTTGCGACGAATTGGCGTCACTTCCATTTTTTCCGCATGCATGGACTCCAGCCCCGCTGCGGCAGCCCACCACAACTGTGAAGCCGGATAGCCGCGCGTGAACCGGTCGACCCGCTCCAGTGCGCGTGACATCATCTGTACGCTCATCGCCGGGTCCTGGCCGCGGAGAATCCCAAGCAGCCCCACCTGATACATCTGCCGCAGGCGTTTGGCCGCCGCGCCGACGGTCTCAACCGGCTGCTTCGTGGCCGGCTCAGGCGCGGCAATCTGCGGATTGATCTCGCAAAAGTGGCTTTCCGAGATGCCCGGCGCTCCACGCGCTTTCCGGACATCATTGATCACTGACACCAGCAGCACAGGCACCAGTCGCTGATACTTGGCGACAAAATCCAGGTACCGCTGCAGGACAAAAAGCCCGCTGCTCAGGCCGGCAACACAGGTGTCATTGGCCTTTTTGCCATCGTCGTCAGTATCCCGGCCGGTGTCCACGATGTGCCAGTCCATGTCAATGATGCAGACGGACAGCGGCACCTCATGGGCACGGAATTCCTCCATGAGTTGCGCCAGTTCCTCCTGGCTATATGGCCAGTAACGGCTCCACCAGTTTCCCAAGGCCCACCTGGGCAGGAGAGGAACAGGTCCGGCCAGCCGGCAGAAGTCAGCCAGGCATTGCCGATAATCTCGGCCATATCCAAAGAAATACAGGTCAACGGAGTCACCGGAGCGCGGCCGCAGCCAGCCGTATTCGTCGAACACAAGGCTCTGGGAATCGTCCACGATCGCCCAGCCCGAACGGGACATCAACCCCGGGTCTAGCCGGGTACTGCCGCTCACCATGTCGAGCG
>JBFKXW010000383.1:0-2846 GCA_041637915.1 Pseudomonadales bacterium
AGCCCACGTTCAGACAGGTGCCCCCCAATGCCGGCTTGCCTTCCTTGCCGATCCACTTTTCCACGCACAGCGTTTTCTTGCCGTTCTGCGCGCAGCGGATCGCGGCGGGATAACCCGCCGGCCCACCACCAATTACGATTACGTCATAGTCAGCCATGTTTCCTTCCTATTCCAACCGGGCGCTTGCACTTTGCCGACTCAGATGTCGAGCAGAATGCGGGCCGGGTCTTCCAGCATGTTTTTCATCTCGACCAGGAAGGTTACTGCTTCCTTGCCGTCAATCAAGCGGTGATCATAACTCAGCGCGAGATACATCATCGGCAGGATCTCAATCTGGCCGTTCACGACCATCGGGCGTTCCTGAATCTTGTGCATGCCGAGAATCCCGGTTTGCGGCGGATTCAGAATCGGCGTGGAAAGCAGTGAACCGAATACACCCCCGTTGGAAATCGTGAAGGTGCCGCCGGACATTTCCTCGATGGTCAGCTTGCCGTCGCGCGCTTTTTTGCCGTATTCAATGATCTGCGACTCAACCTCAGCCAGCCCCTTGAAGTTGGCATCGCGCAGGATGGGCACCACCAGCCCCTTGGGTGAGGAGACTGCCACGCCGATGTCGTAATAACCGTGATAGACGATGTCATCGCCGTCGACCGAGGCATTGACGGACGGAATCCGCTTCAGTGCCTCGACGGCAGCCTTTACGAAGAAGCTCATGAAGCCCAACTTCACACCGTGCCGCTCGGTGAACTTTTCCTGATGGGTCTTGCGCAACTCCATGACCGGCTTCATGTTGACCTCGTTGAAGGTGGTCAGCATGGCGGCGGTCTGCTGGGCCTGCACCAGGCGTTCGGCAATGCGCTTGCGCATGCGCGTCATCGGCACCCGCTTCTCGGTTCGCTCACCCGGCAGGACGCTGGGACCTTCGGCCGGGCCCGCCGAGGCGGAAGCAGCGGATGGCGCCGGTGCGGACTTGGCAGGCGCCTTTTCAGCGGCCTTTTCGACATCTTCCTTGGTGACTTTGCCGCCCTTGCCAGTGCCCTTGATGGCGGCAAGGTCCAGACCTTTCTCATCCGCGATACGACGCGCTGCCGGGCTGGCCGCCACATCATCGTCCTCGTCGTCGGAGGCGTCCTCCTGCTTGTCACTGCCCTTGTCTTCTTTCTTGGCCGCGTCCTTGCCAGCGTCGTCGCCACCGGAACTGCCGCCCGCGCCTTCCTCAAAATGGCCGATCACTTCCTCGGAGAGCACGGTATCCCCTTCGCCCTTCACGATTTCCTTGATCGCACCGTCCGCAGGCGCGACCACTTCCAGCACGACCTTGTCGGTTTCGATATCGACCAGCAGTTCATCCCGCGAGCAGGCCTCCCCGGGCTGCTTGTGCCAGGTGGCGATGGTGCCATCAGCAACCGATTCCGGAAATTGGGGTGCTTTGATCTCAGTGGCCATGTTGTTTCCTTTGTATTTCTGAGTCGTGCAAGTGGATCAGTCGATTCCCAGGGCCTGTTTGACCAGGCTTTCCTGTTCCTCGGTGTGCGTGGACATGTACCCGGCTGCGGCTGCCGCAGACGCTTCGCGACCGGCAAACTCCAGGTACAGAGAGGTGTCATGCTCGGCAACACAACGGCGCATATGGTGCTGCGAGCTGTACCAGGCACCCTGATTCTGGGGTTCTTCCTGGCACCAGGTGATTTCTTTCAGTTTCTTGTAGGGCTTCAGGGTGCTGGTCAGCACTTCCTCCGGGAACGGGTACAACTGTTCGATCCGGAGGATCGCGACATGATCCAGGCCTTCGTCCTCGCGCTTCTGGAGCAGGTCGTAGTAGACCTTGCCCGAGCACAACACAACCCGCGTCACTTTCTTGGGGTCGATATCCTGATTGGTCTCGCCGAGTATCACCTCAAAGGTGCCATTGGCCAGATCATCAATACTGGAAACAGCCAGCTTGTGGCGCAGCAGGCTCTTCGGCGTCATCACGATGAGCGGCTTGCGCAGCGGCCGGATGGTCTGCCGGCGAATCATATGAAACACCTGCGCGGGCGTGGTTGGCACGCAGACCTGCATGTTGTGTTCCGCACACAATTGCAGGAAGCGTTCCAGCCGCGCGCTGGAGTGCTCCGGGCCCTGCCCTTCATAGCCATGCGGCAGGAACACGGACAGCCCGCACAGGCGGCTCCACTTGTGCTCGCCGGAGGAGATGAACTGGTCAAAAACCACCTGCGCACCGTTCGCGAAGTCGCCGAACTGCGCTTCCCAGATCACCGCCGTGTTGGGCTGGGTGGTGGCATACCCATATTCGAATGCCAGCACACCTTCCTCTGACAGGAACGAATCGTAGATATCGAACTTCGGCTGATCCGGATGCAGGTTCTGCAGCGGCACGTAAATGCTCGCGTCTTTCTGATTGTGCAGCACGGCATGCCGGTGCGAGAACGTCCCACGCCCGACATCCTGACCGGTCAGACGCACGCCATGCCCTTCGTGCAGCAAGGTGGCATACGCCATGGTTTCCGCATAGCCCCAGTTGATGGGCAGCGCACCGGATGACATCTTGCGACGGTCGTCGTAGATCTTCGCAACCTGTTTCTGCAGCACGAAGCCCTCGGGAATGTCTTCGATCCGCTCGGAAAGCTGCTTCAGAACATTCAGATCAATACTGGTGTCTGCCGCTGCGGTCCATTCATGACCCAGGTACGGCGTCCAGTCCACGTACAGGCTCTTGTCCGGCTCGTGCACGAGGCTCTTCACCACATGATCGCCGCTTTCCAGCAGGTTCCGGTATTCCTCTTCCATCGCACTGCTGGCTTCGGTGGAAAGAATGCCCTCCTCCACCAGTTGCTTGGCGTAGA
>JBFKXW010000384.1:0-2833 GCA_041637915.1 Pseudomonadales bacterium
CGGTAGTCCCACCAGGTAAACCGGGTCGCCTTCACCCAGCGTCCACTCCACCCGGCCATCCCCCGCGATCCGCTCGTTGCGTGGCAGGACAATCTCGCTGCAGCGGGTGTCCAGGATGCCGGCCACGCCCCGCAGATAATCAAACATCCCCTGATGCTCGCCATGCTCGGCTGACTCATCACTGAAGCAGGCGCCGGTGGTATCGACCTGTACGCGACCCGTTTCATCTTCCAGGTAAAAGGTGTTGTGCTGGGCCCGCGATTCGCCGCCCGCTTCGGTCGCCGGCAGGTAATAAAGAATGGCGCTGCCTTCGTCGTACAGCGGTCGCGCGACCCCCTGCACACGCACCAGACCCGGAGACAGTCCGGCAACCCGGCTCAGTGGCAGGCGGTCCACGCGCACACGGGCACGCGCACGCCAGAACGTGTCCTGCAGCGCAAACGCGATCGCAATGCACAGCCCCGACACACCCAGCAGCAGGTCGGCCCAGGGAATGAATGCCGGACCAAACTGTGACACCCCGGGCAACAGCATGCGGTTGGCAAACTCGATGATGGGCTCCCAACTGAGCCATGGACCAATCTGGGCGCCGCGCAACAGACCCAGCAGGGGCAGGCAGAACAACACCAACAGCAGAACGTCACGGATCACCTGGGAACGCGACATGCCCGTCGGGGCCGGCTGCAACGGATTCAACACCACCAGCGCCGGCCAGAGCAGAAACAGCAGCAGCAGCGGGGAGAGCCACGCCAGCATCGGCGCCAGCAGGACGATCAGAACCAGGCCAAAACCATTCCGCAGCAGCCGGTGCCCGGCGCGACCCCGCGAGGGTGCCGGCCGTGTGGCCGCAGAAACGGGCGAATTCATGCGGTCGCAGGACCACGAGTGAGGGCGGGATTCATCCCGAAGAGAATACCTGAATTACGGATGCAGGGTTGCCCGCAGACCCGGTTGTTTCAGTGCGCGCCTGCCGCCGGCTGCTGCTGACGCACGCCGCCACCCTGCAGCAGATTGAGCAACTCGGCCTCGCCCCGCGACAGGCCGCAGCTTTCCATGAGTTCCTCCACACCGGCTCCCAGGCCAACCAGTTTGGCCGCCTGTCGGTACGGCAACTGACCCGGATCCCGATGCTCCAGTTCCGCCTGGCGGTCCATGGCTGCCTGCAGTTCACGGGATACGCCGGCCAACCGTTTGCCAACGCCAATGGAACCCGCGCTGATCGCCCGTACCTGTTGTTCGAGTTGCACAATGCGTCGAGCCATCCGCTCGTTCCGCTTGCGCAATCGCGACCAGCTCATTGCACTGATCAGCAAACCACCCAGACCAATCACCGTCACCGCACTCAGCAGCGTCCAGATCCAGTACAAATTGACCGTTGTCAGCTCAGACGTAAGCATCGATCCCACCCTCATCATTCCGTTGCCTGTCATCCTCAGGTTTCCCGCCGCGCCTGCGCGGCGGTTCTTCCTTTGGCTCCTCCTGCTGGCGACGGCGAATATTGCCGCGACTACCAGCGGGCACCGGCGTTACACGCGGTGCCTGCACCGGACGAATCGGGTCGTTGGTACCCATCCTGCCCCCCGAAAAAGTACTCCTGTACCTTATCTATATCGGCCAGTCCGCCGGTGACTAAAACTCCTCCATTTCTGCCCACTCCTCGAGGGACAGCATTTTCTCCAGATCCACCAGGATTAGCAGTTCGTTGTTCTTTTGGCACACACCCTGTATGAAACGCGCCGATTCCTCGTTGGCAATGTTGGCGGCGGTCTCGATCTCCGATCTGCGGAGGTACACCACTTCCGCAACCGCATCGACCATGACGCCCACGACATGCTCATCCACCTCGATGACGATGATGCGGGTCTGATCGGTCTGCTCACAGGTGGGCAAACCAAACCGCTCACGCATATCGACCACTGTCACCACGTTGCCCCGCAGGTTGATGATGCCCAGGACATAACCCGGCGCACCCGGCACCGGCGCAATTTCGGTGTAGCGCAGGACTTCCTTCACCTGCATGACATCGATGCCATATACCTCGTCCTTCAGACGGAAGGTCACCCATTGCAATTCGGGGTCTTCCCGCTCCTGCTCTTCCCTGTCTCCGGCCATGGTTTCACTGCTCTCCCTGGTGCTGTTGCGTTTCCTGTATCGCCGGACCGAGGGTTCCCGTCCACGACGGCATCATCATAACGCCGTCCTGGTGCAGCCCGACCGGTTGGTCAGCTGCCGGGACCGTCAAATTTCCGTACAACACCCGCACAATATAGGCGTTCCAGTGACATTTTCCGGGAAAGATGCAGTAAGTGTGCCAGCTGGGGTGGTATCTCAGCGACCTGTGCGGACATCCCGGGACAGTTGCTCACCCAGCGCATGGGCATCCAGCAACGCGCACATGTGCTCGCGTACCGTGCCACGCAACCAGCGCCGCGACCTGCGTACGGTGCGCCACTGCACGTCTTCCTGTCGCATGGTCACGGCGTCGAAAAGACGCTGACAGCTCAATGCCCACGGCGCGCCGGGAATGCGCACAAGGTAGCGGGGCCGGGCCAGCGGATCGTCGCCCACGCGCTCGGGCGCCATCCAGCGCAGGGTATCCACGACACTCACCGATTCCCCATCCACATCCAGGAAGCCAAGATGCCAGGCGGGCTGGTTGGCAAGTTGATTCAGTTTCGGTGGCACGCGCAAAATCCCACCCAGTTCGATCAGCGGCACCGCGAGCATCAGCCCGTTTGCATCGAACAGCAGCACCTGAAATTCCCCGGCGAACCATTCCGGCAATGGCTCCAGCGCTTCCGTGCTGCAGACGGCGTAGCGATCCGCCACCTGC
>JBFKXW010000385.1:0-2806 GCA_041637915.1 Pseudomonadales bacterium
ATGCCGGCAAGCGCCGGGATATACAGCGAGTTCATCATTTTCGGGGACGTTGTATCGAAACGGATCGGCACGTTCACAGGGGCCGCCACTTCGTTCACAACGGCGATGCCGTGTTCCGGGTAGATGAACAACCACTTCCACTGCAGCGCCACCGCCTGGATACGCATGTGTTTTGCGTTTTCCGGCAACGGTTTGTCCGGGGCAATCCGCTCCAGCGGGCGATACGGGTCCAGCGTATGCGTGGTAATCCAGGTAATCGCGCCCAGGGCGATAATGATCAGCAGCGGCGCGGCCCAAACGTAGAGTTCGACCAACGTCGAGTGGTCCCATTCAGGAGTGTATGTGGCCTCTTTGTTGGATTCGCGGTACCACCAGTAGAACCACAGACTCATTCCAATCACGGGCACGACGATCAGCAACATCAGCCAGGTCGAAGTTTTCAGCAAGTCACTCTGTTGCCGGGCGATGTCGCCGGAGGGATCCAGCAGCACCATGTCGCAGCCTGACAACAGGAGAGCCATAGCCATCAGCGCTGCAAAACGGGAGAATCTACTCATCATTTCCGAACCTCCCCTGAAGATTTCGTAGATAATGCACTACACGGACAAGCATTGTGTAGCTATATTAATTAACCCAAGCAAGTGTAGTCGGTAATCCTCCGCTTACCACGCAAAAGGAGCACAGGATTCATGAGCGATATTAACGCAATGACTGCGACCGGTCTCGGACCGAGTGGCCACCACGGTGAACACGGCGACCTCGAGGTCTGGCCGAAAGAAATTGCAGTGGGCGTGGTCATTGGACGCGTCGGCGAGTTTTTTGACTTTTTTGTCTACGGCATTGCATCAGTCATCGTTTTTCCTGCCCTTTTCTTCCCCAACTCTTCGCCATACGAAGGACTGTTTTATTCCTTCGCGATTTTCGCTTTGGGTTTCGTCGCGCGCCTGCCGGGTGCAGTGATTTTCCGGGTCATTCACGAACGCTATGGCCGCGGGGCAAAACTGACCACCTCGCTTCTTTTATTGGGCACTGCCACTGTGGTGGTCGCATTTCTGCCGGGCACTGCGGAGATCGGCGCCATCGCCGTTGTGCTGCTTGCGTTACTCCGAATCATTCAGGGGCTTGCGGTGGGCGGTTCCTGGGATGGCATGCCTTCGTTACTTGCGGTGTCCGCACCGGATGACAAGCGCGGAACCTTTGCCATGATCTCGCAGATCGGCGGACCGTTGGGCTTTCTGGTGGCAGCCGGCATGTTTGCCTACCTGGCGACCAGCGTGAAATCTTCAGAATTCGTTGACTGGGGTTGGCGCTTTGCATTCTTCACAGCATTCGCCATCAACGTGGTCACACTGTTTGTGCGGCTGCGGATGTCCGTGACACCTGAATTTGAAGCCTTGTTCAAGGCCCGGGCGCTGCAACCTTCCCCGCTGGGCGAACTGGTGCGGGAGTACCGCCGTGACATCACGCTGGGCGCGATGGTACCGCTGGCCAGCTATGCACTGTTTCACCTGGTGACCATTGTCCCGTTGACCTGGGCAATACTGGAGCCGGAAAGGTATTCCCTGAGCGAAATCTTTTTCCTGCAGATTATCGGCACCTTCCTCTGCTTTGCGAGCATGGTCATATCCGGTCGCGTCGCAGACAAGGTCGGGCGCGCGCGCACCATGTGGTACGGCGCCATCGCTATCGCAGTGTTCTGTCTGCCGGCGCCCATCCTGGGTAATACCGTGTTCGGCGCGCAGGCGTTCATCCTGAGCGGCTTCATCCTGCTCGGCTTTTCACAGGCGCAGGCAGCGGGCGCCGTGAACTGCTGCTATGACGCGGCACACCGCTACAGCGGCGCACTGATCACCAACGAACTCGGCTGGGTGGCCGGCGCGGCCTTCGCCCCGCTTATCGCCCTGGTGCTGGCCGACATGATGGGGAACGGCGGCGTCGCCATCTATCTGGCAGTTGCAGCGGCGGCGTCCCTGTATGCACTGCGCCTCAACCTGAAGCGGATCGAGTTCGTGGAAACCCACGAGGAACAGTGATCATCCGGAAACCGCGCCGGGAACGTGTCCATGCCTGACACCCGGCAGCGCACAGCGTTCGTCACGGGCGCAACCGGCTTCCTGGGCCTGAACCTCGTTAAGCTGCTGTGCAGCGAGGGCTGGCACGTTCACGCCCTGCACCGCAGCAACAAGGGCCTCGCCGAGCTGACGTCTTTTGGTGCCCAACCGGTACAGGGAGGCATCGACGATGTCGACGCACTGGCGCGAATCATCCCCGAACAGGTGGACGCGCTGTTCCATGTCGCAGCGTCCACCAGCATGTGGCGCCAGGCGGACGACGCCCAGTATCAAACCAATGTCATCGGCACCCGCAACGTCGTTCAGGCGGCGTTACAGCGTCGCGTTGGCCGGTTTGTGCACACCTCCAGTGTCGCTGCCTACGGGGACGCCGCATTTCCGGACATGCTTACAGAAGACTCCCCGCGGAACGCAGAGGATCACTGGGTCAGTTACTTCCGCACCAAGCATCTGGCTGAGCTGGAGGTCGAGAAGGGCATCCACAAAGGCCTCGACGCCGTCTTTGTGAACCCGGCCGCGATTGTGGGCCCCTACGACGAACACAACTGGGCTCGGCTGATTCGCCTTGTGGCAGCTGGCAAGCTCCCCGGCACGCCGCCGGGGCTGGGCGGATTCTGTCACGTGCGCGAAGTGGCACGCGCGCATCTCGCGGCATTCGAGAAGGGCCGTACCGGTGAACGGTACATGCTGGGTGGTGTCAATGCGCGCTACGCAGACTTCGTTCGGATCGTTGC
>JBFKXW010000386.1:0-2800 GCA_041637915.1 Pseudomonadales bacterium
CGGCATCAGCACCGCGTTCAGCGTGCCATGATGCGCCCCGTACAACGCACCCAGCGGATGTGCCAGGGCATGCATGCCGCCCAGTCCTTTCTGGAAAGCAGTGGCGCCGGCCAGCGAGGCTGCCAGCATGTGCGCGCGAGCCTCCAAGTTCTCAGGCTCGCTCATCACGACCGGCAGGTACTGAAACACCAGTCGCATGCCTTCCATTGCGATGCCCTGCGCGAGCGGATGAAAACCCGGCGCAAAATAGGCCTCCATGCTGTGGGAGAGTGCATCCATGCCCGTGGCACCGGTGAGCTTCGGGGGAAGCCCGAAGGTCAGTACCGGGTCGGCGATGACCAGCTCTGGCAGCATGCGCGGATGAAAGATGATTTTCTTGCTGCGGGCGTCCTGGTCGGTGATGACACTGGCACGGCCCACCTCGGAACCGGTGCCGGCGGTTGTCGGGACAGCGATGCAGGGTGGCAGGCCCAGCACGTTGGCACGCAGATAGTTTTCTCCCTCATCCACGAAATCCCACAGTGGACGTTCCTGCGCGCTCATGAACGCCACGGCCTTGCCCGCATCCAGTGCGCTTCCGCCGCCAAATGCGATGACCGCATCCGCGTCATGTGCGCGGTAAGCTGCCACGCCGTTGTCGACCTGCGCACCCGTGGGATTGCCGGATACCGCGGAGAACAGCGCGGGGTGCTGGCCGCTGTCCGCGCAGTTCGATAATGTCTGCAGGATCATGGCCTGGTCAGCCAGACCGGCGTCGGTAACCAGGAGCGGGCGCGAGCAACCCAGGGCGGCCAGCGCATCGGGTACTTCGCGAACACGGTCCGCGCCGAACCGGATCTGGGTCGGGTAGTTCCAGTTGGCGTGGAAAGCTGCGTTCATGCTCAGTCTGGAAGTCGCAGGTGAAAGGATTTGGGTTGCGTCAACTGACCATAGCCGAGTACCGACAATGAGCAACCCCGCCCGCTGTCCTTGACCCCGGTCCAGGCCAGTTCCGGATCCAGATAGTCGCAGCGATTGAGAAACACGGTGCCGGTTTGCAGCTGTGCGCCGATCGCCAGCGCTGCCTCCACATCCTGACTCCAGATGCTGGCGGTCAGCCCAAAGGACGAGTCATTCATCCGTTGGATTGCCTCCTCGTCACCGGAAACCGCCATGACCCCGATGACCGGGCCGAAGGATTCCTCGCGCATGACGGACATGCCGTGATTGACGTCCACCAGCACCTGCGGCGCCAGGTAGGCACCACCCTCGCTCGCGGCCGTCGGCGCCAGCAATGCACGGGCACCGCCCTGTACGGCATCCGCGATCTGTCGGCGCACAAAGTCCGCCGCAGTGGTGCGAACCATCGGGCCCAGCAGGGTATCCGGTGACAGAGGATGGCCGGGCCGCCATGGCGCACTCTCGGTAACCAGTGCCTCCAGGAAGTCGGAAAAGCAATCGCGATGCACATACACCCGCTCAATGCCGCAACAGCTCTGCCCGGCGTTGAAAAACGCCCCCTCGGCGACACCGGCTGCGCTGGCGACCAGATCAGCATCCGGACGGACATAGGCCGGGTCCTTCCCGCCCAACTCCAAGCCGACCGGGATGAAGCGCCCGGCTGCCGCTGTTTCCACCGCCGCGCCGCCGGCGACAGAGCCGGTAAAGCAGACCCCGGCGATGCGTGGGTCGCCGATCACACCGGCGGTCTGCGCACGGTCGAGGTGCAGATACTGCAGGACGCCTTCCGGTAGCCCGGCGGCGGTCCCGGCCGCGATAATGCGTTCCGCGCAAAGTGGGGTTTGATGGGAATGCTTGAGCAGGACGACGTTCCCGGCCATCAGTGCCGGCACGATGCTGTTCACCGCGGTCAGGTAGGGGTAGTTCCAGGGCGCAATGGTCAGCACAATGCCCAGCGGTTCCCGACGGATGAAGCGGCGAAAGCCCGGTTTCTCTGCACAGTAACGATCGGCGAGTGCCTCGTCCGCCTGACCGATCATACTGAGCGCGCGTTCCTGGAAACCGTTGACCTCACCGGGGCCGAAGCGGACTGGCCGCCCCATTTGCCAGGCCAGTTCTGTGGCAATTTCCTCTGGCTGCGTGCAGAAATGCCTCACCAGTTCTCTGCAGAGATCAGCGCGTTCGGCCAGTGGCCCGCGCTGCCAGTCTCTGGTTGCCGCCTGCGCGCGTGCGAGCGACTGTTCCACTTCCCGGTCACTGGCGGGCGCGCGGGCCGCGTAGCAACTGCCATCAATCGGTGAGATACATTCCAGTGCGGTCGTCATGGGTGTGTTACCAGGCATCGATGGGTTGGTGGGAAGGCGCCGCTCTCCCCGCAGTACGGAGCCCCTGTGCGACTCGGGACCGGGTATCCGCCGGATCGATCACGTCGTCGATTTCGTAGAGCGAGGCCAGGTTGTCTGCGCTCCCGTGTCGGCGCATCTGTTCAACAAGTTGCGTAAAACGTGCGGTGCGTTCGGTCTCATCGGGGATCTTTTCCAGTTCCCGTCGGAAGCCGAGTTGCACAGCTCCCTCGATGCCCATCGGACCGAACTCTCCGGTCGGCCAGGCGACGGTCATCAGCGGGCGTTTCAGGTGCCCGCCGAGCATGGCTTGCGCGCCAAGCCCGAAGCCACGGCGCAGGACGACGGCCAGCCACGGGACCTGCGTGCGGGCCGCGGCGAGAAACATGCGCGCGGCATGTCGCACCGTTGCGCTTTGCTCTGCATCCGGACCGACCATGATGCCGGGGGTATCACATAGGGAAAGCAGGGGAATACCATGGGCGTCGCACAGCCGCACAAAGCGGGCAGCCTTGTCC
>JBFKXW010000387.1:0-2795 GCA_041637915.1 Pseudomonadales bacterium
CTTATGGGGCTGGCCGTTTTGCCGTGGCGGCCGGGCCCCGTCGGGGTTCTGCACGGACAGAAACCATGCGGAAGGGCGCCGGGTGACACCGGAATCTCCAATCAACTACGCTGAGAACCTTGCCAGAGCCGAGAATCCTCATGCCCGAAGATATGCATCCAACTGCCCGAAAGCTGCTGGAAGCCCATGTTGCGTACATGATGAACGAACTCGCGACCGAGCAACTCGGCTCGCGCTTCGCAGCGGGCATTGAAAAATTTCAGGAGCAGGTCACCGACATTACGCTGGGTGAGGCCGTCACGCCAGAGCAGATCAAGCAAACAGTCTATCGCTATGCCATCGACATGCAGCTTGGCGGAGCCCTGCCCGAACTGGTGGGGGACATTGCGCGTCGAATTTACCGGCACCGTGCGCTCGACAAGACCACCCTCCAGGGCCTGGTCCCGGATACTCATGCGCAGGAGTTTCTCGAAAAAACGCTGGAGCTGGAAAAGATTTATCAGGCGCTGATCATCGAATCCGTTTCCAATCCGATTTACTCCGAGGTGATTTCTGATCTGCTGTATGCCGGTATTCGCGATTTCGTTGCCGGTCTGAAGTTTCCCGGCTCGCGCTCGGCCGCGCGGGTGGGTCGCGCGCTCTCCCGGCGTGCCAGGCCGGAACTGGGTGAAGAATTGGAGGAGGCGCTCCGGCAGTTCATCGCACGGGGCGCCCGGACCCGTCTGCAGGCCAGCCAGCAACAGTTTCTTGCTGCGGTGGAATCAGAACAGTTCCGCGAGATATTGCTCGATCTCTGGGACGACAATAAAGAACGCGTGGTGGCGGATTTTCGCAGGTACCTAAGCAAGCGGGATGTGGAGGAGTTCTTCGTCATCGGTTATGAGTACTTTCAGCATCTCAGAAAAACACGTTTCTTTCGCGAGATGATTGACGTCGGTATCGATACTTTCTTTGCCAAGTACAACGATACCAATCTGCGCGATTTGCTTGATGAGGTGGGCGTAACGCAGGAAATGATGCTGGCAGAAGCCATGCAGTTTGCGCCGCCGATTCTGGAAATGCTGCGGGAGCGCGGTCTTCTGGAGGAACTGTTGCGCGAAAACCTGGCGGATTTCTACGCCTCTGACGCGGTTGTCGCGCTCCTGAGCGGCTGAGTGCTCAGCGCGGCATCAGGGCCACGCCGGCAAACCAGGGGTGGGCGAAGACCAGGACGCCGGTGAGTGCGATCCCCAGCCCGAAGTGCAGGACTGTAGCGCCTGTGCCCGACGGTTGCGGGCGATGCCAGTCCGGTTCACGGCGATTGATCAGGATGACGGACAGTACTGCCCACGCCAGCAGTCCGCCGAACAGCAGAATGGAGCGAACCTCCCCGTTAGACAGCAGGTGGGCCAGTGCCCAGGTTTTCACGCCAATCAGCTGCGGGTGTCGAATCCGGTGGCGAATGTTCGACGGGAAGCGGGCGCCAATGAAGAAAGTCACCGCAACCACCATCAGCAGCATCGTGACGTGACGGAGAAAGGCGGGTGGCTGGTACAACGGCAGGGGGGACATGGACTGCCAGCCCAGCACGATGAGCACCAGTGCGGCGAGGATGACCAGGGAGAACAGGCCCTTGTATGGGCCGAGGCCAAGCCGTGCGATCAATGCCTGCCGGGCCGGGATGCGGGCAGCCGCGCTCAGGTGCGTGGCACTCCACAGCAGGATGCCGGCGATCAGTAGTGCCGTACCCATAGCGATTCCTCCCGGTTGAGCCAGCGCCGCCCCGCAAGGCGCGGCTGCTGGCAAGTGATTCTGTTGTGTGGGTTCAGCTGCAGGTGGTGACGGGCGCCGCGGGCTGGGTCTCACAATCCTGTGTGGCGAAGGTGGTGCTCGTGCCCGGCACTTTCAGGCGCATTCCTACTGGCAAAACGGCAGACTTCCGCAGATTGTTAATGCGACGCAACTCGTGGACGGATGTGCCGTAGCGCCGCGCCAGGTGCCAGAGAGTCTGGCCACGTTGCACGCGGTGCAGCAGGTAGCCGTTCGATGCGCTGGTGATGGTTGCCTTGCTGCGGGTTTGCCTCTTCGCCGCGAGCGTGGCGGTGCGTTTGCCGCGTGGCGGAATCTTCAGTCGCTGACCAATCCGGATGTGGTTGCGATTGCGCAGGTTATTCACGCTGACGATGTCGCGCTCGGACACGCGATAATTGCGGGCGATGCGGCCGATGGTCTCTCCGCGTTGCACCCGATGGGTGATGAAGTAGGCCCGCTGACTGTTGAACTTTTCTGTAGCATCCAGCTTTGCGTAACCGGTGTTGAAATGTGCCGCTTTGCCTGCTGGCACCCGGACCGGAAAATTGGGCGGCACCAGGATCTTGTTATTCCGAACCTCGCTGGAGAAGGATGGGTTGAGCTTGCGGAAGCTGCTCTCGCTGGCGCCGGAAAGACGCCGCAGGGTGGCGTACTCGATGAAGTGACGCGTCCTCACCGTCGCATACTGGATCGGTTTGCGGACGTTGAGCTTGCCGAAGTACAGATCCCGGTGATGATCGATCTCCAGGACAGCCAGAAACTCCGCATAAAAATTGCGTGAGGCGAAGCCGAAGCGCCGGTGCTGGTACTTTTGCACCAGGTCCTCAATGGTTTTGCCACCGGTTTGCCGCAACCCGCGCGCGATGCCGGCGCGGCCGTGGTTGTACGCGGTGAGTGCCAGCGGCCAGTTTCCAAGCAGACCGAAATCATCGCGCAGGTGCCGGGCGGCCGCGTCGGTGCTGATCCACGGGTCACGACGCTGGTCAGCGATCTCGTCGTAGCGC
>JBFKXW010000388.1:0-2786 GCA_041637915.1 Pseudomonadales bacterium
GGTCCCTGCCAGCACCGAAATGTTTCTCCGCTTCGCCGTTCCATCGCGCCTCGCGGCGCTTCTACCAGATTTGATCAGGCACAGCGCGAACGCTGTCATTGGTTCAGAGAAAAACGGCCAGTTGTGCAAAGCCGGCCAGCGTCCCCAGCGCTGCGCCAAGCAGGATCAGCTTGATCTCCTCCTCCTGGAAGGCCGGACGCAGGACGTCCTGAAACTCGGCCGGCGTCATGGCACACATCCGGTCGCAGATAAGCTTTTCAATTTCGCGTCCGCTGACACCACTCAGCTGCGGGTCCTGGGCCACCCTGCGTAAGACGTTTACAGACAGGTCGGCGGCCATGCGAGAGAGCCGGTCCAGATCCTCGATCGCCAGGTAGGTCTGCAGCACCGCACGGTCTTCTTCCATGGTGGAGCGAATGTAGCGTCGCATCTCCTCATGAATTTCAGCCCGTGCTGCCCCGTACTCCGGATTCTCCAGCAGGACGCGCAGGATGTTTGGCAATGTGAGCACTTCCCGGGTCGCCATGCGCGCCCAGGCTTCCGCGACCGCATCCTGCCGGCGCAGAAAAATGCCCTGCAGGGTCAAAGGGCCGAGCCGGGTCGGGTTCAGCGGCCGGAAAATAATGTTCAACGCGATCCAGTTGGTCAGGTAGCCGATTACAAATCCGCCGACCGGGAGTACCCAACCGATCGGCTGCCATGCCCACAAAAGCGCCAACAGCGTGCCGAGCAGCGCACCAATCCAGAATCCTGAGCGAATGATGAACCGGAACTCGACATCCCCGGCACTTTTGAAAATCCGGTTCACCAGCGTGTGGTCACGCCGTACGCAATCCACCGAAAGTTCCTCCAGACTCAGCAGGCGTTCGACGTTTTCGTAGATGTACTGCAGAAACTGCCGGGACGCATCTGTGAGACGCGACTGGACGCGCGAGTACACCACCATGCGCTTGTCCGGGGACAGGCTGTTCCAGGTAACGACGCCACCCTCCTGCATCACCTCATCGACGGACGCATGCACTTCCGAACGGCCGGTCATGGCAGTGATCTTGATGAGCGACTGACTGTCGATCTTCTGCAGGTACTCCTGCATGGTGCCGAGTTTGCTCAGCGCGCGCCGGGATACGATACGCGCCATCTTTTCGGCCTTGCTGGGCAGGATGCCCTGCCAGCCCAGCCCCGGCCGGATCCCAACAAAATTCAGCGGATAGAACGTCATCCATACAGCCAGCCAGTTGGTGAACCAGCCAATGCCGGCAGACACCATGGGAATGACGAGGAGTTGCCAGGTTTCCACTGCCATGGGCACCATCAGGAAAGGTCCTCAGACGCGATGGCACGAATCCAGGTCAGCAGGTCCTTCTTGCGCTCTTCGTCCGTGGTGAAACGCACCACCACGCCATTACTGCCGCTACGGACCACCTTTGCGCCCAACTTGCCGAGGTCACCCAACTCGAACTCCAGCCGGGTGCCGGCGGGCAGCTCACGCTTCTCAGTCAGGAACAGCGAGCCACCATCCACCGAAAGGTTGCGGACGCTGCCCGTGATGCGGGTGCCATCCTCCAGCGCCACGGTGACCGGCCGTGCCAACGTGAAGCGTGGACTGCGGCGACGATCATCCGAGTACTCGCGCACCCGCTGAATGTTCTCCGCGAGCCGGGAGCCCAATACAGCGCTGATGTTGAGATTCAGCTTGGCGGCAATGCGGGGGTAGAAGCGCATCCCGATACGAACGCGGTTCGCCTCGAACACCAGCATTTGTACACGATTCTTGGCACGCACCTCCGCAGTGCGCTGGATCGGCTTGACGAACCCGACTTCTCCCAGGATCGCGCCCGGCCCGACGTCCGCCAAATGAATATCGCGATCCTTTTTCCGCAGAAAAATTTCCACACTGCCATCCAGCAGCATGAACATCTCCGACTCGATCGCGCCCTGCCGGATGATGACCTCACCCGGCCGGAAATTCCGCACCTCGGACAACAGAATCGCTTTGCGGACCTGGTACTGGGTCATGCCGGTAAACAGTTCGCTGCCGCGAATGACGGCCGGATCCAGACGCAGCGCAAGGATATCCCACAGGCTGACCAGGCGGATCTTCGCCATCAGGATGGGCGTGATCAACAGGTCAGCCACCAGAGCGAAGAACATGCTCGCTGCAGACAGCGCCCCAAACTGGGCGATGATGGAGAAGTCAGAAGCAAGCAGGCAACTGAAACCCAGGAACAGCGACACACTGGTCGAGATCACCGGGACGGCTTCGGCTTCCAGCGTGGTGCGAATCGCCTGGTCCGGCTGCTTGGTTTTTCGAACCTCCTCGTTAAAGCGCGTCAGCAGGTGGATGGTGTCATCGATGGCCACGCCGATCGCAATCACCGCCACCGTGGCGGTGCCCGGATTCAGTGGCACCCCGAACAAGGACATCAGACCAAACGTAAAGATGATCGGAAGCAGGTTGGGAATCATCGCGATCACACCGCCACGCCACGATGTGAACAGTGCAGACATCAGGATGAAAATGACCAGCAGCAGAAGGCCGAGTGATTTCAGCTGCGCACTCATCAGGCGTTCCGCAGTGGCATTCACCATCAGGTTCTTGCCGACAAATTCGAACGTAGCCTTATTGCCCAGGATGCGCGACACCTCGTCGTGCAGCACACGCAGTTCCTGGTTCAGCAGGTGTGAACTGCGAATGTTGTGACGAACCACGATGTTGGCCCGCCGGCCGTCATGGCTGATGTAGCGGGCAACATCATTCTGATGGAAGAACAGCAGGTACTGCGCGA
>JBFKXW010000389.1:0-2783 GCA_041637915.1 Pseudomonadales bacterium
TCGCAGCAATGACCTTGTCGCCGACCACCAGGCAGCGGATATCCGCCCCACCGGCTTCCCGAATGTATTCCTGCACCATGATATTGGCATTGAGCCCCATGAATGCCTCGATCACGCTTTCCGCCGCCTTGGTGGTTTCCGCCAGTACCACGCCGATTCCCTGGGTGCCCTCGAGCAATTTGATGACCAGCGGTGCGCCGCCCACCATGCGGATCAGGTCGGGGATGTCATCCGGGGAGTGTGCGAAGCCGGTGACCGGCAGGCCGATCCCCTTGCGGGACAGCAGTTGCAGTGAGCGCAGTTTGTCGCGCGAGCGTGAGATGGCCACCGACTCATTGACCGGGAACACGTTCATCATTTCGAACTGGCGCAGGACCGCCGATCCGTAAAAGGTGATGGAAGCGCCGATCCGCGGGATCACGGCGTCAAAGCCGGTGAGATCCTCGCCCCGGTAGTGGATGGTCGGATGGTGCGATGCGATGTTCATGTAGCAACGCAGGGTGTCGATGGTCTTGATCTCGTGCCCGCGCTCCTGGGCGGCCTGAACCAGTCGCTTGCTGGAATACAGCTTTGCGTTGCGGGAGAGAAGCGCAATCTTCATGACTGTGCAGTCAGCTGCGCGTACACGCCACGTGCGCCGCCCGGTGGCCGGCCGAGCAGGAAGGACGCGCCCGGATCGATCAGCAGGCGGTCCTCCATGGCGGTGCGGCCGAGCAGCATGCGGAACTTCATGTTGTCCCGGCGCGTGAGGGTCAGTTCGATTGGCCAGCTGGCCGTGCCTGCCTGCAGCAGGCTTTCGATCACGATCCGTTCCTCGCAATGACCACCGGAGTCGCTGACAACCCGTCGGTCCCGCACCGGCGCGCAACAGACAATTGACAACTCGCTGTTGCGTTGCAGTGGGTGGATTTCAAAGCGCACCATGTGGTGCCCCGCTTCCTCGAACTCTTCCAGCGAGAACGCATGCAATGCGGAAGTGCGTGCACCGGAGTCGACCTTCGCCTTGATCCACGGCAGGCCCAGTTCGGGCAGTTGCACCCATTCCCGCCAGCCCACCGGCGTCAGTGATTCAATTCTTTCGTCACTCATAAGAGACGGTCTTCCATTCGCACACAGCGACCATAGACGGTTTTGCGATAAAACACAGCATCGGGCCGGCAGGCCAGGCAGTGGATTGGGTCAGTTGCCGCAGATCAACAGCTCAAGCAGGGCTTTTTGCGCATGCAGGCGATTCTCCGCTTCATCCCAGACAACGCTGCGCGGATCGTCGAGCATATCGACACTGATCTCTTCCCCGCGATGTGCGGGCAGACAATGCATGAACAGTGCGTCGCTGGCGGCCTGATCCATCCGTGTCGGGCTGACCTGGAAGTCAGCGAAAGCCGCATGTCGTGCCGCCTGCTCTTCTTCCTGACCCATCGAGGCCCAGACATCAGTAACCACCAGGTGTGCGCCGGTAAGCGCCGCTTCGACCTCGTGCACCACCTGCACGCGATCCGCATTCTCGGCGAGCAGCGCGTTATCTGGTTCGAAGCCGGGCGGGCAGGCAATGCGCAAACGAAAATCAAATTGGCGGGCAGCATTGATGTAGGACTGGCACATGTTGTTGCCGTCTCCAACCCAGGTCACCTTGCGCCCCTGAATGGAGCCACGATGCTCCTGAAACGTGAGAATGTCGGCCAGCAACTGGCAGGGGTGAAAACTGTCGGTGAGTGCGTTAATCACCGGAACGTCGGAATGCTGCGCAAATTCCACAAGCCGGTCATGACCGAAGGTGCGGATCACGATGACATCGGCCATGCGGGAGATTACACGCGCGGTGTCCGCAATACTTTCCCCGCGGCCCAGCTGGCAGTCGCGTGGAGACAGGAAAATACTGCCGCCACCACATTGCAGCATGGCCGTCTCAAAGGAGACCCGGGTCCGGGTCGAGGACTTTTCGAAGAGCATGGCCTGCACACGACCCTGCAGCATCGTGACCTGGGCGTCCCGGGGCGTTGCCTTCAGCGCCAGCGCACGGTCCATGAGGGCCACCAGTTCGGCAGGCGACAGATCCAGCAGGGTCAGAAAATGCCTGGTTTCCATATCAGATCAACCTGCTTCCTGCGCTGTTTCCAGCGCCATGATGAGTGGGCATAGTACGTCCGCAATCCGGTCGGCTTCTTCCTGGCTCAGCGTCAGCGGTGGCAGCAAGCGCACCACATTGCCGGCCGTGACATTGATGAGCAGCCCTTCGGCGCGCGCTGCCGCGACCAGTTGGGGTGCGTCCTGTTCCAGTTCCACGCCGATCATCAGACCCTGGCCACGCACTTCTCGTACCATCTCGGCATCGGCCAGCCGTTGGCGCAATTCACTCATCAGCCAGTCACCGGTGCGGGCGGCACGATCAATCAGATTTTGCTTCTCCAGCGCGTGCAGCACCGCCAGGGCCGCGCGGCAGGCAAGCGGATTGCCGCCGAAGGTCGAGCCATGGGTGCCGGGTCCGAACAGTTCTGCCGCATTCCCGCGCGCGAGGCACGCGCCGATCGGCATGCCATTGCCCAGGCCCTTGGCCAAGGTGATGATGTCAGCTTCCACCGCCTCATGCATGCAGGCGAGAAACCGACCGGTGCGGCCCATGCCGGACTGAATTTCGTCACAGATCAGCAGCCAGCCCTGCGCATCGCAAAGCGCCCGAATCTCCGCCAGACGGCCCGGTGTCAGCACGCGGATGCCGCCCTCGCCCTGGATGGTTTCCAGCATCACGGCAACCACCTCGTTCTGCTGCGCGGCAATGTGCTCCA
>JBFKXW010000390.1:0-2759 GCA_041637915.1 Pseudomonadales bacterium
ATCCGGCGGGGCGGCCACGCTGGATGCCGGCGGCCGAGTGGCAGGACCTGTTTACACGGAAGATAGACCTTGTAAGACTCGGCTGAGGCGTGGCTGGTCATCGAAGCAGGCGAGGCAGGGTGGGGCGCACCGCGGATCTCTTTTTTTTCCTGGGCATGGGGGCATTGTTCACCCATGAACTGGATGCCGTAACCCATCATGAGTGGCGTCTGCTGCCGTTGCTCAACCAGTTCCCGGAAGCGCTCGGCAAAGACCTGTTCGTGCTACTCCACGTGCCCTTGTTTGCATTGTTGATCGGACTGGTGGCTAGCCTGAGGCCGCGTGTTCGTCTGTGTGCCCGGCTCTGGATCGGCGGTTTGACCGTCGTGCACGCAGTGGCGCACACGCTGTTGTCCGGTCAACTGGAACACACCTTTGCCGGCTGGCTTTCGCACATTCTGATCTATGGGGCGGCGGTGTTCGCCTTCATGGCGCTTTGCCTGGATTTTCGGTCCCTTTCCGCACAGGAATACACGGATGCCAGCGCTCTTTAGTTTCCGCTGTACCTGTTGTGGAGAAGTCCATGAAGGCTCGCCGAGTTTTGCCTTTGAAGCCCCCAGTTCCTACCTGGAGCAACCAGAGTCGATTCAGAAAACTGCGCATCTGGGCAGTGACCTTTGCCATTACCGGGATGAAGACGGATCGCATTACTTCGTTCGTACGGTGCTGGAAGTCCCGATCGATGGTGTGGAGGAGCCTTTCCTCTGGGGTGTCTGGGTGTCACTCAGCAAAGCCAGCTATGACCGTTATGTGGAAACCTATGAGAATTCCGATCCGACGGACCGCTATTTCGGTTGGTTTTGCAATTATCTGCCTGCCTACCCCAATACCTACGCGCTGAAAACACAGGTGCACCCGCGTGCTGGCGGAGAACGTCCCTGGATCGAACTGGAAGCGACGGATCACCCGCTTTGCCAGGACTATCATCGTGGTATCTCGCCGCAGCGGGCACAACAGATCGCGGAAGACGTCATGCACGGGATACAGGAACGAGTGGAATGAGAGGCGTGCTGTCTGCCCGGTATTTCGCCTACGGTTCCAATTTGTCGGTTGCACGCCTGCGTGCACGCATCCCTGAAGCCCGTGTGGTTTGTGTGGCCTCTTTGGCCGGCTACCGGCTCGCGTTTCACAAGCGCAGCCTGAAAGATGGTTCCGGCAAGTGCAACGCATTCCAGACAGGCGATTCCGGGGATTGTTTGCTGGGTGTTGTGTATGACATCCCGCCGGCTGCGTGGCCCGGGCTGGATGCGATCGAGGGGCCGGGCTATGAACGGCGCATCGTGACAGTGGCCAGGCCGGTGGGGTCGCTGATGCAGGTGCAGACTTATATCGGCATACTTCTCGCGGATGGATTGCGCCCGATGGACTGGTATAAACGCCACGTGTTGCTGGGTGCAAGGGAACATGATTTCCCGCAGTCCTATCTGGAGGCTATTGCCGCCGTTCCGGAACAGCAGGATGCGGATACTGCACGTGCCGCGCGCGAGTTCGCCGTGCATGATGCTGCGGTTGAATCCTGAACCATGCCCGCCGGACAGTGCATCGAAGTCCCCCACGAATCTTTGCAATATCAGGATGCAATGCAATTGCGTCAGTCGCTGTTACGCACGCCGCTTGGATTGAAAATCGCGGCAGAAGAACGGGAGGCGGAATCCTGCAACCGGCATTTCGTCTGGATGGTGGGTTGCCAGTTGGTTGCGACCCTCATGGCAGTCCCTTTGCAGGGTGATGTCATGCAGTTGCGCCAGATGGCCGTCGCCTGCGACCAGCAGTGCAAAGGAGTGGGTTCTGCCCTGCTCGCTGCTGCTGAGACCGTCCTGCGCGGCGACGGTGTCCGGCTCCTGAGGTTGCATGCACGGGAGACTGCGATCGGGTTTTATCGACGATGCGGTTATCAGTGTGTGGGGGATCCGTTCGAGGAACTGGGCATTGCGCACCAGCGCATGGAGAAAACCCTGTGACGGGGTGCATGGCAGCGCCATCGGTCCAGCTCTCGCCTGAAGAACGCTATGTGCAGGTCACGGGTCTGGCGCATCGCAGGCGCTTCGGACAGTTTTTTACGCCAGATACGGTCGCGGCATTCATGGCACAGTGGGTCTGTGCGCACCGGCCGGAGACGGTGCTGGACCCGGCCTATGGACTTGGCGTTTTTCATCGACACGTCGTGCATCAGTCTGGCGCGCGTGCGCCGCGCTACGTGGCCTACGAGAAGGATGCGCATGTGCTTGCGCACGCCGCAACGCATATCGATGCAAACAATCTTTGCCTGCGGACGGGAGACTACCTGAAGAGTGACTTCACACCGTTTGATGCGGTGATCTGTAATCCGCCTTATCTGCAGTTTCAGAAGTTCCCCGATCGTCATGACGTGCTTGCAGCGCTGGAGGCAGCGACCGGTGCCCGACTGGGTGGGTGCAGCAACATGGCCGCTGCGTTTCTTTTCAAGGCCTTGCACCAGCTGGCGCCCGGCGGGCGGCTGGCGTTTCTTTCACCGATGGAATTCTTCAATACCCGCTATGCGCAAGTCCTGCGTGAGAAACTCGTCTGTGACGGCCTGCTCAAGCACGTGGTGATCATTCCGGATGCGAGTGGCATATTCCCGGAAGCGGTTACCTCGGTGGCGGTCCTGTTGTGTTGTCGTGATGGTGTCCGGGCCGATGTCACCTGCCACTCGGTCAAGTCTCTGCGGGAGTTGCCGGCGAGCGGCGCCCGGGCGCTGC
>JBFKXW010000391.1:0-2736 GCA_041637915.1 Pseudomonadales bacterium
CCCAGATCGATCACAGCGGCATCGATGGGATATTCCTCGCCCATGTACAGGGCTTCCTTGCCATCACTGCAGGGATCAACCACGTGACCTTCCTGGGTGAAACCCTCTACCAGCCGTTCCAGCAGGGCGGGCTCATCTTCAACAATCAGACTACGCACAGCGGACCACCTTGTTCTTGTCGCGTGGATGTTTCTACCGGGCGCTGCGGGAGGGCGTCCGGCCTCAGTGCGTCGGCACCCGCATGGTCCGGACAACGCCATTGGGCAGCAAAACCTTGACCAGGTACACCGGCCGGCCGGTCCGGTCGATCCCCTGACTGGCACCAATGATGCGCCCCCCCGTGCTGGTCCGCACATGGTCAATGGCATCGGCGAGCGAACGGGTTTCGTTCACTGCTGGCCGCGTGGACTGGTTTTTCTGCTTCTGCCAGGGTGGCTCCGCGAAACTCACCGGCGCGAGCAGGAGGAGGAGCAACCCGATTACAAACGTATGACGCATGTGCAAAGCCCCGCGTAAGCCTCTCTCTACAATGAACTTCACTCTACCCGGCCCGGCATGAACCGTCACTGAACAGGAGCAGGCTGCCCGGCCCATTGCAAGCCAATGAAGGCATTATATTTCAATAATATACGTCAAGCTCTTCATGCTTCGCATTCACTAGGCGGCGCGATCCTCCCCGAGACAGCGCGAGACGATATCGAACACGTCGCTGGAAAGCCCCGGACGGGCAGCCACCTCTTCCAATGTGGCACGCATGCGGTCGCGGCGTTCGGGCACAAACCGTTGCCAGCTGGAGAGCGCCGAGAGCAGTCGCGCCGCAAGTTGCGGATTCTGCCCGTCCAGCCGTAATACCTGCTCGCGCAGCAGGGCATATCCGCTGCCGTCTCCGGCATGGAAATGCTGGAGGTTCTGGTTGCAGAACACACCGACCAGGGAACGCAGCCGGTTCGGGTTGAGATCATCAAAGTCCGGGTCGTTCAGCAATTCCCGCACACGCGCCAGGGTGCCGGGTTGCGGGCTGGATGCCTGCACCGAACGCCACAGGTCCATGACCAGCGCATCCCCCTGCCAGTCCGCACGAAACGCCTCCAGCGCCCCGCCCGCCACTTCCTGCCAGCGCGAGTGCACCAGGGCCTGCAGGGAGGCCAGGCGATCCGTCATGTTGTCAGCGTCGCGGAACTGCTGCATCGCCGCCTCGGCATATTGACTGTTCTCCAGACGGCACAGCAGGTCCAGGCACAAATGATGTAACGCGCGACGCCCGCACTGGGCAGACGTAAACTCGTAAGGCCCGCGAGCCACGGTCTGTGCCAGACAGGCAGCGAGACGGTCTTCCTGCCGCTGCGCGAACACATCCAGCATGCGCGTGCGTGCGGTGACAATACGGTCCGGATCCACCTCTGCCTGCGCCTCGCACAGGGAGGCAGTCGAAGGCACCATCAGCAGGCGTGCCAGCATCGCCGGATCGGCCGGATCATCCTGACAGGCCTGCTCCAGCGTTGTCGCCGCAGCATCCAGCCAGCAGGACACACCCGCTTCGAACGCCCCGTCATCGCCGTCAATAGCGGCCTGCAGCGCCTGCTGCGCCAATCGCTGGCCGGCTTCCCAGCGGGCAAAGCCGTCACCGTCGTGCGCCATCAGGAAGGCCAGCTGTTCCCGGGTGTAGGAAATCTCCAGCCGGACCGGCGCGGAAAAGCCCCGCAACACCGAAGGCACCGGCACCTCCGGCCAGTCTTTGAACTGCCAGCTTTGCGACTGCTCCGACAGTTCCAGCACCGCGTGGTCCCGACCGCGCCCGTCGGCATCCAGGAGTGCAATGGCCACGGGGATCACCTGCGGCTGCTTCTGATCAGCGGGCTGCCCCGGCGTGTCATGCAGTTGCTGTCGCAGGGTGAGCGTGTAGGTGCCGGATGCCGCATCATGCGCGCTTTCCACATGCAGGGTCGGCGTACCGCTCTGGCTGTACCAGCGCCGGAACTGCGCAAGGTCACGCCCGCTGGCATCCTCCAGTGCCCGCACGAAATCATCACAGGTTACAGCCTGCCCGTCATGACGATCGAAATACAGGTCTGTCCCCTTGCGGAACATCTCCGGCCCGAGCATCGCGTGCAGCATGCGCACCACTTCAGAGCCCTTCTCATAGACCGTCAACGTGTAAAAGTTGCCAATTTCCATGTAGGAATCGGGGCGCACCGGGTGCGCCAGCGGTCCGCGGTCTTCCGCGAACTGGGCCGTGCGCAGATAGCTGACATCTGCGATCCGTTTGACGGCGGCAGAGCCCATGTCGGCAGAAAAACTCTGGTCACGGAAAACGGTGAACCCTTCCTTGAGACTGAGCTGAAACCAGTCCCGGCAGGTGACCCGGTTGCCGGACCAGTTGTGAAAGTACTCGTGTGCAACAATGCTCTCAATCCGTTCAAATGCCGCATCCGTCGCCGTTTGCGGGCTGGCCAGAATGCAGGAGGCATTGAAGATGTTCAGCCCCTTGTTCTCCATGGCGCCCATGTTGAAATCGTTCACTGCGACGATCATGAAGATGTCGAGATCGTATTCTCGGCCGTAGACCTCTTCGTCCCAACGCATCGCGTGTTTCAGGGAGGCCATGGCATGGTCGCAACGGTCTGCATTTTCCGGTTCCGTAAAGATGCGCAGGCTGACGGTGCGACCACTGGCCGTGACAAAGGTGTCATCAATCCGCGAGAGATCTCCCGCCACCAATGCGAACAGGTAGCAGGG
>JBFKXW010000392.1:0-2727 GCA_041637915.1 Pseudomonadales bacterium
GCAAGCGGGCAATGAGCCGACCTGAAAAGGAAAGCAGCGCAACAATCGAGAACGGAAAGCTGGCTTCCTGATTTAGTCTAGAATTTGACATATCGTACTTCGCTTTGGGAGTCCACCGTCATGCGGCGCATCGCATTCTGCGGGGTGTACCGGTTGCCGGGTCTGTGTGCTCTGCTGCTGGTTGCAGGAATGATGGGTGTGCCCGCGGCGACAGGTGCGGAGCCACCCGGGGAGGCGGCGACCGAGGCAGCGATGCAGGTTATCCGCAATCTGCATCGGGAAACCGAAGAGCAGTATCGCGAGGTCGCCGGCCTCTCCTACGATGAACAGGAAACGGCGCTCAACATCTATGCAGAGCAGCAGATGCGAAAGTACCTCGACCTCGAACGCATCCTGCCCCGCGTGTACGACGCACACTGGACCGAGGTGGAGAGCAGGAATCTGCAGGCTGATGCGGAGAAGGCCGCACTGGTGCTCATGCGAAAAAATATCCGGGCTGCCTTCGACAACTATCAACGCAAATCGAGACTGCAACTGCTGCGAATCCAGACTGATGCCAATTCCAGGGATCAGATCTGGATCAGTGGGACGGTCGGTGCGCCGACTGGCCGGGGCGGTTCCCTGCCGTTTACTTTCATCGCAAAAATTCACGAGCGGGCGGGTGAGTGGCTGGGCGTGGACCTGAACTTCCTGGGTGCTTCGCTGGTCGAGTTTGCGCGCAGTGACATGGAAACCCACGTGGCCAGCCAGGGTCTGGAAGCGGTCATTGCGGAGTATGCGGCGCAGGCGGTGACAGATCCCTGAACATTGCACGCATCCTGATCCCACCCCCGTGCGGCAGTCGGTTGTGACTTGACGCCTCCGGAAATAGTGGCATTCTAACTGCCGAAACATCGCGCAGGAGGATGGGCCGCATGCCTGAAATATCCCTTCCCATCCTTTTGCAGGGCCTGCACGGCAGCCCGTATACGCGCAAGATGCTCGCCGTGCTGCGCTTCAAGCGACTGCCGTACCGTTTCATGATTGGCATGCCCAACATGCCGGCCGTGCCTGGGAGCGACGCAGACCGCTCCCGCCTCCCGGTGCCGAAAGTACCTTTGCTCCCCACGTTTTACCTGCCGGACGAACAGGGAGAACTCCAGGCCGTCACCGACTCCACACCACTGATCCGTCGCATTGAAGCGTCCTACCCGGATCGCAGTGTGCTTCCGGACGATCCGGTCATGGCGTTCCTCAATGACCTGATCGAGGACTATGCCGATGAATGGCTGACCCGCTGCATGTTCCACTACCGCTGGACCTACCCGCCGGACATTGAGAAATCGGGCAGCATTCTGCCGCTGCTGCAGCGCGTGGATCTGCCGGCACACGTGCTGGCAGGGTTCAAGCAGCAGTTTTCCGAGCGACAGATCAGTCGCCTGCACGTGGTGGGTTCCAACGAATTGACTGCGCCGGTGATCGAGGACAGCTACGTACGTTTTCTGGCATGCATGGATGCGATGTTGCAGGACGGACAGTTCGTTCTGGGAAATCGCCCGTCCTCAGCGGATTTTGCCCTGATGGGGCAACTGACCTGCCTGACCCATTTTGACCCAACGCCCATGCGGATCTGCGAGGAGCGCGCACCACGTACCTATGCCTGGGTAGAGCGGGCCGAGGATCTGTGCGGTTATGAGGTCACGGCAACGGACTGGCGGGCCCCGGATGCGTGTAACGAATCGCTGATTACTTTCCTGCAGGAAATTGCCAGAACACATATGCCGCAGATGCTGGCAAATGCCCGCGCAGTGGCAGCAGGTGAGAAGGCATTCGAAACCGAGGTCGATGGCAGGGCGTGGCGGCAGCCCAGCTTCCCCTACCAGGCCAAGTGCCTGCGCTGGACGCGGGATGCATACGAGAGCCTCGCTGCAGGCAACCGGCGCGCTGCGCGGGAGATTCTGTTGCAGTCCGGCCTGCTTCCACTGCTGGAGGACGCGATCGGCAACTAGGTCCTGATCCCTTCCAGCGCCAGTGCGGGCGTACCCGCTACCCGGTAGGCATCAGTTTTCGTGAGCGGTAGCCCCGCCAGCAATTCGCGCGCGTCTTCCAGATCAATGGAGTGGCCGGACACATAGGTGCGAAAGACCACCTCCGGCACCACACTCAGCAACCTTGGCACATGCCAGTCCCGGGTGAAGCGCCGAACGTCCTCCATGCGGCAGCCACGATCCGCTTCGATCACGAGCAGCAGTCCGCCGGGACGCAGCACCCGGGTGCACTCACGCAGCCCCTGCAGGTGGTCCGGCCAGTGCTTGATGGATGCCATGCTGTACACCGCATCAAACTGTGCGTCGGGGAAAGGCAGTTCGAGGGCGCTGCCCTGATGCACATCAGTTCGTGCCTGATCGGGCGACAGGCGCCGTCGCGCACGTTTCACCTGATCGGGCGAGAGGTCGATGCCGGTGAGCCGAATGTCACTGCGCTGCTTTGCAAAGTGCGCCAGCAGATGGCCGCCGCCGCAGCCGACATCCAGTAACCGCGCACCGGGTGCAATCCGGTGTACGAAGGCATCCTCTGCCTGTGCAGCCATGCGCAATACAGCCGGTGCGATGACCCGGTCGTAGATCAGGGACTCGAGGAACGAGTAGGGCCGGGTGACATCCTGCAACACGTTGCCGGCCATCGGAGAAATTCCTTGCTTACTGAACCTTTATTGCAGAGCTGCCAGGATGGTTGCCAGGTCCCCCC
>JBFKXW010000393.1:0-2727 GCA_041637915.1 Pseudomonadales bacterium
AGCCGTACTGCCTGATCCTGCAGACCATAAGCGGCTCGTTCCACCTGATCGTGCTGGAACACGGCGATTTCTTCCATGCCTGACTCACCCAGCCTGCCCTGCAGCATCTGAATTTCGACGAACCCTTGTAAGACGGCAGTCTGGGTGGCGTCGCGCACTGTATCCAAGGGCATCCTGGTCAGCGTTGCCACGTCGGCAAGCCGAAAGCGCCGTCCGAGGCAGGCCGCTACCGCCAGCGTATGGAGCACGGGAAGCGGGAGTGCTTCAAGACGCAGGCGGATGAGATCCGTGATGTCCGTGGAACGGGGTAATCGCCGAATGCCCGTCAGGTCCCAGGTCCAGCCTCCTTGCTTCTCATCAAACCGCAGGAGCTTGCGTGCATGGAGGGCGAGCAGAAACTGCTGAAGTTTGAAAGGATTGCCATCGCAGTGAAGCTGGCACTGTGCTGCCAGTTCACGATCGTGCAATCTCTTGCCGCCGAGTTTTGCCCGCAGCACACTCTGGATATCAAAGGTTGTAAGCGCGCGCAGCAGCAGATGTGACACCTGCGCGTTGTCAGGCCAGTGCCCGGCCTCGTGACTGGCTGTCAGCGATGCCAGTGCGGACTCAACATCTGGCTCATCAGTGCGGTAGGCTGCGATCATGAGCAGGCGTGGCACGCCGTGTTGCATGACGCGTTCAAGCACGGCGACCGTAGCCGGGTCGCCCCAGTGCAGGTCATCCAGAAACACCACCAATGTATTGTTGCTTTCGGTGATGAGACTGAGCGTATCCACGATCACGGAGGCGATCCGGGTACGGGCGGCCAGCGGTGTCACTTCGACCGGGTGTGGTTGCTCACCACAAAGCGCTTCCATGTCAGGAACCAGATCGACCAAGGTTGCAACATTGCTGCCGAGCCGGTCGCTGATCTGACTGCGCCAATGCGCCCGCTGGTCCGGTGTTTCTGCTGCCAGTGTTCGCGCCAGTTCTGCCAGCGCTTCCTGAAAAGCCGCCAGGGGCCGGTGTCCCGGGAATTGATGAAACTTTCCGCTGATGAAGTAGCCGGCCACCGGCTCCATGGCGTGCTGGACTGCCCGCGCGAGCGTGGTCTTGCCCATGCCGGTTTCACCCGAGATCAGTAGCAGTCCGCAATTTCCCCGGGCGGCCCGTTCGACACTCTCCAATACAACGCCCAGGTCGGTCTCCCTGCCGAACAGGCGCTCCGGGGGGATTGGCGAGAATAACTCCTCCGGATGGTTCAACTGTGGTGTCCCCTACAGTGGCTTGCAGCCCCGGATCGACGCAATGGCCGGTCGCGGAGGTACATCATGGACCGCCGAGGATCACCTCGATCGTCCGAACCTTACCTCAAAGAATAGCTGCGCTGCACCGGTCATCGAACGGAGTTTCCAGGTGCCGGCCTCCAGTCGCCGGGAGCCCGCTGGCGCCCACAGGAACGCACTGGTGTAGGCAGGAGTCGTGCAGTCCTGTAAGCGGCCGCCGCCCGGTCGTGAATCTGTCGCGCATGCAGGCCTGTGACGAAGGTGACGCTGCGGTCCGCTGCCCGTCGGTACCTTGCTACAGGGAGGGGGGGCAATTGATTGTGGCGCATGCCCGCGAACGTGCGTGGATCCTGCGTGCTTCGGCCATTGACCCATGTCGCGTCACCCCCGGTGACGATTGAGCGGACGGAGGGGGAGGGCGGCAGGATACTGCTGCCGAACGCGGAAACCCGGAGGGTCGCAATCCAGCAATACCCTACAGCGTGATTTTTCCGTTTTCGATGTCAGCCTGTGCCTGTGGGGTCAACGGTATCCACGCCTCCGCTTTGGGTGGCAGATAATAGACATCGCCATCGACCTGACGGAGGTCAAAGCTTTCCTTTTTGAGTTTGGCCTTTTGGTGCTTGAATGTGCCCGTGACGTCCTGTGCCGCATTGATGCGCAGGAAGCGTGGTACGGCATACTTGGGCAGGTTCCTGCGAAGGTGGTTTGCGAGCGCATGCCAGTTCAGGGTCTCACCTTCGCGTGGGGTCAGGGAAACCATGCCACAACGGCCGTCGCAACCAGGTACCTGGACACCATAGACGACGGCGTCCTCTGCCTGCGGGAAATGATTGATGACTGCTTCCACCTCGGTGGTTGCCACGTTCTCGCCCTGCCAGCGGAAGGTATCGCCGATGCGGTCGACGAATTGCACATGGCCGACACCCTGATAGCGGATCAGGTCGCCGGAGTTAAACCAGATGTCGCCCTTTTTGAAGACGTTTCTGTACAGTTTCTTTTCACTGGCTGCAGCGTCGGTATAGCCGTCATAGGGGTTTTTGTCGGACACCTCCAGCAGCAGCAGGCCGGTGCCGCCTTTCTTCACCCTCTGCATGCGGCCCTTGCTGTTGATGACCGGTTCATCGGCATCCACGTCGTACTCGACGATTGCGTACCCGTTCGGCGCCCAGCCACAGGTCTTGTCGAAGTTGAACAGGTTCATGAAGCCGCTGGGGCCCTCTGATGCGCCGTAAAACTCGTTGATCCGCTCGATGCCGAATCGCTGCTTGAATTCATCCCAGACGTCCGGGCGTAAGCCGTTGCCCATGATGCCGTGTATTTTGTGTGCACGGTCTTTCCCGGAGGGCGGCTGATTGAGGAGGTAGCGCAGCAATTCTCCGATGTAGGAGAAGCGCGTCGCCTCCATGGCAATGACTTCGTCCCAGAACTTCGACGCGCTGAACTTGCGGCTGATGGCGAA
>JBFKXW010000394.1:0-2707 GCA_041637915.1 Pseudomonadales bacterium
GAAACGGCCCACGTGCGCCTCGCCGAGCGGGATGTGAAGATAATCGACAACCGCCCGCGCCAGTGCCGGGTTGGAATTGCCGGAAAAGATCATCATGCGGGCCATGGCGGGAGACCTATGTTGTTTCTCGTCAGGATCTTCTGAAGAAGTGGCTGGGGCGGGAGGATTCGAACCTCCGAATGCTGATACCAAAAACCAGTGCCTTACCGCTTGGCGACGCCCCAATTGCTGCTTCTTGCGCTACCTGTTCTCCCCCAGTGCCTCCCGCAAAGGGGAGGTGTTCCGGCCTCTGGTCAGAAAACCATGCCATTCTGCAGGCATCTCTGACAGTAAGCGTTCACCCACTTCCGGAGAGGGCAATTCCGCGAAAACGCAGGAACCCGTTCCCGTCAACTTTCCAGGAGCGCGCGCGCGAAGCCAATCAAGCGCCCTGGCTACCGCCGGGTACTGGTTACAAACGACTGATTCGCAGTCGTTTTTGAAGCCCGTACCGGGGAAGTCGGCTATTTTCGTGGCTGGGGTGGAGCGTGTCAATTGCGGCGTGCTGAAAATCTGCCCGGTGGAGACCGCTTCGCCGGGGTGAATGACGAGATAGGCGGGCTCTGGCAGTGTGATCGCGGTGAGATGCTCCCCGGTCCCTTCGGCCCAGGCGGCCTGCCCAAACAGGAAAATCGGCACGTCGGCCCCCAGTTGGCGGCCGATTTCAGCCAGTTCCTCGGGGCAGATATCGAGTTGCCAAAGCCTTTGCAGGCCCAGCAGTGTGGTCGCGGCGTTGGAACTGCCACCGCCGAGGCCCCCGCCGACCGGAATCCGCTTCTCCAGGCGAATGTGCGCCCCATGGGCCGGCGTGTACCGGGCAGCCAGCAGGCGCGCGGCCCGCAGGATCAGGTTGTTGTCATCATCCAGGTGCCGGGGCGCGTCGGTCAGCCGGATGTCGCCGTGGGCGGCCGGTTGGAAGGTCAGGGTGTCCTGCAGGTCCAGGAACTGAAATACGGTCTGCAGTTCGTGGTAGCCGTCCGGGCGTCTGCCGAGGATATGTAGAAACAGGTTGAGCTTGGCCGGGGCTGGCAGCTTCAGGGTTGCCGCGGCGCTCATCCGGCGTCCAGCCTGCATTCACCGGGCAGCCAGTCCTTGATCCGGACACGCACCCGGCGAATATCCTGTGTCAGCTCCATCTTGACCGGTAGCTGATAGCCATCGAACTCCTCGTAGGCCTGAAACAGTACCTGCCAGCCATCCTGGCGCAGTACAGCCAGTTGTCCCTGGGCATCCCGCTGAGCCTGTGACTGATTGCCAGGTGCCGGTATCCCGCGCGCCCACCAGACCATTTCGTCAAAGGGCACGCGCCAGCCGAAGTGCTGTGCAACCAGCGCCTGTGCGGTGCGACCCACCATGACCTGGTCGTCCTTCAGGCGCATGACGACCGAGCTGCCATCGCCATACGCCACCGCCGCGCCCATGCCCAGTGGTCCGGTGACTTTCAGGAAGAACTCGCGCTCCCGCTGCTGCCAGAGGAAGTGCGCTGATCCGGAGTCGTGCTCGTCCCGCACCCCGACCTTGCCCTCCATGTGCCAGCACCGCAGTCCCGCCGGATCACGGTCAGCCAGCGGTGGTGTGGCAGTGCGTAGTGCCGCGCAACCCGAGAACAGGACACAAAGCAGGAGAAACCCGGCACGCATGAGGGGGCGGGCGCGTTTCAGTCGAAGTGGACTTGGAAGCGCCGCATGACGCGCTGCAACAATTCGCTGTCTGGCGTACGCTGCAGCGCCTCCAGCCAGACCCGCCGCGCTTCCGGCTCGTTGCCGGTGACCCACAACACCTCGCCCAGGTGGGCGGCGACCTCATGGTCCGGGAACTGGTCGAATGCGCGGCGCAGCAGACGCAGGGCTTCCTCGTAGTTCCCCAGCCGATACTGGACCCAGCCGAGGCTGTCCGTGATGGCGGGATCGTCCGGTTTCAGGGCCATGGCCCGGCTGATCAGATCAAAGGCCTCCTGGTAGCGATCGGTGCGGTCTGCCAGCGTATAACCCAGTGCGTTCAGCGCCGCAGCATTGTCCGGATCGAGTTCGAGAATGTGCTTCAGATCGGATTCCAGCAGGTCCAGGTTGCCCCGCTTCTCGGCCACCATCGCACGTGCATACAACAGGTTGATATCATCCGGATTCTGTTTCAAACCGGTGTTGACCGTCCGCAACGCTTCATCGAGCGCCTTGCGCTCCATGAGGATCTCGACTTCCAGCAGGTCCAGCGGTGTTTTGAGGTCCGGGTCCCGACTGCGCAGCGTCTCGAGATAGCTGCGCATGGCGTCGATGCCTTCATACTCCGCTTTCAGGCGTGCGACCCGTGCGGGGGCGCCCAGATTGATTCCCTCCGGAGAAACGCGCGCATAGTACGCCAGCGCCTCAGCCACATTTCCCTGGTCTTCCTCGATGGTGCCGAGGTGATAGTTGGCCTCATCGGTGCGGTTGCCCAGTTGCAGGAGTCTTTCAAACTGCGTGGCAGCATCCTCTTGCCGTTCCAGTTCCATGAAGACCAGGCCCAGGGAATACACCAGGTCAGCGTTGTGCGGATCATTGCGCACCAGCATTTCAAACTGGTCAGCGGCTTCCTCGACCCGCTCGGCATCGATCAGAATGCGCGCGTACTGCTGGCGAATGGCGGCCTCGGAGGGGAACCGGACCAGGCTTTCTGCAAGCGCCTCAATGGC
>JBFKXW010000395.1:0-2701 GCA_041637915.1 Pseudomonadales bacterium
AAGCCAAGAGTCTCATGGGACGCGAGGCAGGATTCGATGAACTGCAACGCACGGTCGACTACCTGCTCGAGAGCCGATACGTCACGGGACGGATTCTGCCGCTGGACGGAGGGCGGCACCTTCGCTGAGACCGAGCTCCAACCGATGACTTCCCCGGCGCCTGGCGGCGGCCGGCAGCATCGATGAGATCACACCCGGTCCAAACCACTCCTGCAACAAAAATGCCCGCACAGGGCGGGCACTTGGGTTGCTGGCGGAGGGGGTGGGATTTGAACCCACGGAGGGTCTCCCCTCGCCGGTTTTCAAGACCGGTGCATTAAGCCGCTCTGCCACCCCTCCGGCCGGCAGGCAGGTTATACTATGGGCCACAGGTGTCAACGGCGATTCATCTGGAATTGTTGGGAACCACCTACTCTTTTTATCGTCAAAGTGCTTGAATTTCGTGGGAATGCACTTATCAACTTTGCATCGGAGGTAGAACTGACATGCAAGACAAACTGCAACCCTATGCCGCAACCCAGACCGCCCCGCAGGGCTATACGGGGGGCGCCATTGAGATCAACCGGGTTCTGCGCAACACCTACGCGCTCCTGGCCATGACGCTGGCGTTCAGCGCCCTGATGGCCGGTGCCTCGATGGTGTTCGCGGTGCCTTTCATTAATCCCTGGGTCATGCTGCTGACCTATTTCGGTCTGCTGTTCGCAGTGGCCAAGACGGAAAACAGCGGCTGGGGCATTTTCTGGACCTTCGGCCTCACTGGTTGGCTGGGTTTCACGCTGGGTCCGGTCCTGAACGTGATGATGTCGGTGCCCGGCGGATCCGAAATGGTGATGCTGGCGCTGGGCGGACCCGCGGTGATCTTCTTCGGTTTGTCCGGTGTCGCGCTGGTCACCCGCAAGGATTTCAGCTTCATGGCGAACTTCCTGTTCGTCGGCGTGCTGGTGGCCTTCGTGGCGGCAATCGCCAACATGTTCCTGCAGATTCCGGGTTTGCAACTGGCGGTGGCCAGCATGTTCCTGCTGCTCTCCTCGGGGATTCTCCTGTGGCAGACCAGCGCTATCATCAACGGTGGTGAGCGGAATTACATCTCAGCCACGGTGACGTTGTACGTATCGCTGTACAATATATTCATCAGCCTGCTGCAACTGATCATGGCCTTTGGAGGCGATGACTGATCTGCAAATGAACAAGGAGCCCCGCCGCCGGCGGGGCTTTTTGTTTCTGTTGTGAAAATTTCCTATCTGATATTCGGTCATCCTGACCAGCAGGAAGCGGCCCACGCAGCCCTGCGATCAGCCCGCGATGCGCAGGCCAGCGGCGCCGAGATTTTGTGCGCCTTCTTTTATTCGGACGCTGTGGAGACTGCTCGGCTTGGCGCCAGGCCGGAACTGGCCGATGAATGGGCCGCGCTGGCGCAATCCATGGGTGCCCAGCTGATCGCCTGCAGCTCCAGCGCTGTGCGGCGTGGCGTGCTGGACGACCGCGGGGCGGCGCCACTGGCGCAGACCCCAACACTCCACGATGGCTTTGAACTCGCCGGACTCGGCCAACTCGCAGAGGCCATTCTCATTTCAGATCAGCTCGCCGTGTTTGGCCGACAAGGCACGCAGGATCAGAAATCGCCCGAACCGGGAACGGCCCAAAGCACGAGCGGCAGCCCGCTCGTGGTGATTACGCAGGACGCCAATAACGAGATGCTGACGCTGGAATCGCTGGACCTGGTGATGGCGCTGGCCGCATTTCTGCCGGAGACCGCGCTGCTGTTCCGTGGCGATGGCGCAACCCTGCTTGCACCGGGCGAGCGCCCAGCATCCAAGCGGGTTCGTGCACTTCCTGAATACGGCCTGACGCGGTGCCATGTTTCGCGCTCCGATCTCGAAGCCGTGCAACTTTTCGCAGGCAGCCTTTGCATTCCCTGCCAGATCGACGAAGATGCGGCCATTGAGGAACTGATCCACAGCCACCGCCCCGTCATCACGCTTTGAGCCCGAAGACCCCAACCCATCGCTCCCGCGCAGATACGCGGCTCGCCCGACTGCAGCGGGATGCCTATGGCTACCTGCTCAACCCCGCCGACTGGGATACCGATCTTGCCCACGAACTGGCTGCGGAGGAGTCCCTGCGGCTGGATGAACGTCATTTTGAAGTCGCTGCGATCCTGCGCGCATTCCATAAGGAATATGATCTCAGCCCCGCAACAAGGGTGCTCGCCCGACTGGTCCGTGAACAGCTGGGGGAGGAGAAAGGTACCAGCCTGTACCTGATGAAATTGTTCCCCGGCGGGGCCGTCAAGCAGGGCTGCAAGATCGCCGGCCTGCCCCGCCCGACACAATGTTTCTGACACCAGGAGAATCCCGCTCATGACAGACACTTTTGATCTCTCCGGCCGCATTGCGCTGGTCACTGGCGGCAGCCGGGGCATTGGGGAGTCCATTGCGAAACTGCTGGCCGCCCACGGCGCCCATGTGATCGTCAGCAGCCGCAGGCAGGATGGCTGCGAAGCCGTTGCCGCAGCCATCCGGGATGCAGGCGGCGAGGCCACCGCCCTCGCCTGCCATATCGGCGATATGAACCAGATCAGCAGCCTGTTCCAGAAAGTCCGTGATGATTTCGGGCGGCTGGACGTGTTGGTCAATAACGGCGCGACCAATCCGTATTTCGGCCACATCCTGGACACCGATCTCGGCGCCTTCAACAAGAC
>JBFKXW010000396.1:0-2696 GCA_041637915.1 Pseudomonadales bacterium
ATTCTCGCCCTGTATCGCAACTTTTACACAGACGACACGGATCGCGTCTCCAGCAAGGCCAATGAAACCATTCAGAACATCCTGACGGAACTGGTCGACAGTATCCGCCAGATCACCGGCACCAACACCGACTTTGAGAGCGCGCTGGGCGAGGCACTGAACAGTGCCTCCAGATCCCCGGATTCAATCACCGAGATCGCCGAATCCCTGGTCCGGATCACAAGGGATACGCTGAGCAGCCAGTCCCAGTTTCAGGACACCCTGCAACACGCCAGTGATGAAGTGCACCAACTGCGCGCAGACCTGGCTGAATCCCAGTTGCTGGCGATGTCCGATCCACTGACCGGCGTATTGAACCGTCGCGCCTTCAGCATCAAGCTGGAAGAAACGCTGAGTCGCAACAATACGGACACCCAGATCGCCCTGATGGTCATTGATATCGACTATTTCAAGAAGTTCAACGACACCTACGGACACAGCATCGGCGACCGGGTGCTGCAGGCGGTCGCCAAGATTCTCAAGGATCTGGCCCCGGATGGTGCGGTCGTTGCCCGCTACGGCGGCGAGGAATTCGTGGTTCTGTTACGGGGAACGGAGCGGGAGCCGACACACCAACTCGCACAGGATTTCCAGCAGACACTCGGCCGACTGCGTCTGAAGCAGAAGCAGACCGGTCGCACCATCGACCAGATCACCATGTCGATCGGTATCGCAATGACCGACGTCGAAGACGAGCCGGAAAGCTTTTTCGACCGGGCAGACTCAGCGCTCTATCAGGCCAAGGATGCCGGCCGCAACTGCATCATCTTTGCCGAGGACTGACCTGGCCGCCCCCGGATGGCCTTTTGCTGGGTCGGCCGGCCGAGACTACAATGCCTCCATTCCCCACCTGAAGGCGCCGGACGGTACGCATGAGCAGAATTGGCGGCTATTTTTACGCATTACTGCGCAAACTCCTGTTTTTGTGGGTACGCACGCGCACCGTGGGTGCCAACCGGTCCAGGCTTGGATTGCGCTCCGACCAGCCGGTCGTCTACGTGCTGCAGAACCAGTCGCTGTCCAACCTCCTGGTCATCGAGCAGGAATGTCTGGCGGCCGGGCTGCCGCCTCCGCTCTCGGATGTCCAGTTCGGCGAGTACGAGGAGAATCGCTCCAGCTTCTTCCTGTTGCCGCGGCGCGACGTGTTTGCCGGGCCCCGCAAGGCCAGCAAGCCCAACCCGTACCTGGTGCGTCTGGTCGAAGCCATCAGTCGCGATCCGGAACTGGACGTGCAGATCGTGCCGGTGTCGGTGTTCTGGGGGCGGTCGCCGGACAAGGAAAATTCCTTCTTCAGGATTCTGCTGTCTGACAGCTGGGCGGTCGCCGGCCGGCTGCAGAAGTTCCTCATCATTCTGATTCAGGGCCGGCTCACCTTTGTGCAGTTCAACCGGCCAATCTCCCTGCGCGAGGCCGTCAGCAAGGACACCAGTCAGACCGAAAACGTGCGCAAGATCATCCGCGTGCTGCGCCTGCACTTCCGCAACGTGCGCGCCAGCGTCATCGGACCGGATCTGTCCCACCGACGGACGCTGGTGAACTCACTGCTCGACAGCGTACCGGTCCGCAAGGCCATCGAACTGGAGGCTGACAGCCGCAAGATCGATGTGCGCAAGGCACAGAAAATTGCCTGGAAATACGCCGACGAAATTGCCTCGGATATCTCCTACACCGTCATCCGCATGTACGATCTGGTGCTGACCCGGCTTTGGAACAAGATTTATAACGGGGTGGAGGTCAACAATCTGGACCGGCTCAAGGATCTTGCCGCCGACAACGAGATCATTTACACGCCGTGTCACCGCAGCCACATCGACTACCTGCTGCTGTCCTACGTGCTCTACCACGCAGGATTGCAGATGCCGCACATTGCCGCCGGCATCAACCTCAACATGCCGTTAGTCGGGCCCATCCTGCGACGTGGCGGCGCGTTTTTCATGCGCCGCACCTTCAAGGGCAATCAGTTGTACACCGCGGTATTCAATGAGTATCTGCACGCCGTGTTTACGCGGGGTTACTCGGTGGAGTACTTCATCGAGGGGGGGCGCAGCCGGACCGGCCGCACGCTCAACCCACGGCCCGGCATGCTGTCCATGACCGTGCGCAGCTTCCTGCGCGACAGTAAGCGCCCGATCATTTTCGTACCGGTGTACTGCGGCTACGAAAAGATCCTGGAGGAGCGCTCCTACCTGGGAGAGTTGCGCGGGAAAAAGAAGAAAAAGGAATCTCCGCTCGACATCATCCGTACCCTGCGCAATCTGAAATCCAACTTTGGCAAGGTGTATGTCAATTTCGGTGAGCCGGTGTATCTGGACAAATACCTGGACAAGGCGCAGCCGAACTGGCGCTCCCAGAACTATGGCGATGAGTACAAGCCGTACTGGCTGCCCAGCACCGTGGACCGCCTGGGCAAGCTGCTGGCTACCCGCATCAACGATGCTGTCGCGGTCAGCCCGATCAATCTGGTCTCCGTCGCGATCCTGTCGACGCCCAAGCAGGCCATCGACGAGCGGGCCCTCATGGAGCAGATCGATCTCTACCGGAGAATGCTGAAACAGCACCGCTACAGCAAGCACCTGACGATCACCGACATGGATGTACGCAGCCTGGTTTCCTACGTCGAGGAACTTGAATTGTTCCATCGGCTGGCGCACCCGCTG
>JBFKXW010000397.1:0-2679 GCA_041637915.1 Pseudomonadales bacterium
CATCCGCCCGCAACCGTTCCACCAGCATCACGTACACCACACCCACCAGGAAACAGCCCAGCACATTGACCAGCAGGGTGCCCCAGGGGAATGTGCTACCGGCCAGACGCGCCACCCACACACCACACAGCATCCTGCCGACTGCACCCAAGGCGCCGCCGCCCGCCACTGCAAGCAATTTGGTCCATTCCAAGTCAGGTCTGCCCGGATTCCGGTCACCTGCCCGGCATTGTACTGGATCAGTTCCCTTTTTCGGCTGCCTTGCGGTCCAATTCGCGCAAATCCGCCAGCTTTTTCCCGATCTGCACCTCCAGTCCCCGGGCGACCGGTTCGTAGAAACGTCGCGGTTTCATGGCATCAGGAAAATATCGTTCGCCCGCCGCATATCCGTGCGGCTCATCATGTGCATAGCGGTATGCACGACCATGCCCCAGTTCCTTCATGAGCCGGGTCGGCGCGTTGCGGAGATGGACGGGCACCGCATGGCTGCCCTCCTCCCGCACCACGTTCATGGCCGCCTTGTAGGCGTTGTAGACGGCATTGCTCTTCGCGGAGACGGCGAGATAGACCACGGCCTGGGCGATTGCCAGTTCCCCCTCCGGGCTGCCCAGACGCTCCTGGGTCTCCCAGGCATCCAGCGCGATCTGCAGCGCCCGCGGGTCTGCATTCCCGATGTCCTCACTCGCCATGCGCACCACCCGGCGGGCGATGTACAGCGGGTCGCAGCCGCCATCCAGCATGCGGCAAAGCCAGTACAGCGAGGCGTCCGGGTCCGACCCGCGCACCGACTTGTGAAGCGCAGAAATCTGGTCGTAAAAAGTATCCCCGCCCTTGTCGAAACGCCTGCTGTCTCCCTGCAATACGGAGGCGAACGCCTCTTCGCCAATATTGCGATCGTCACCGGCCTGCGCTGCGAGAATCTCCAGCAGATTGAGCAGTCTGCGCGCATCGCCGTCCGCCACGTCGACCAGTTGTGCACGGACCGCATCCGTCAGCACCAATCCCTCCGCACCCAGACCACGCTCGTCATCCGAGAGCGCCCGTTTCAGCACCTGCGAGAGCTCTTCAGCCTCCAACGACTTCAGCACATAGACACGGGCACGCGACAGCAGTGCGTTGTTGACCTCAAACGATGGGTTTTCCGTCGTCGCGCCAATGAAGGTGACGGTGCCATCCTCCACGTAGGGCAGGAACGCATCCTGCTGCGACTTGTTGAAGCGATGCACTTCATCGATGAACAGGATGGTGGGTCTGCCGCTGGCGGCCCGGGTCTGTCGCGCTTGTTCAACCGCCTGCCGGATATCCTTGACCCCGGACATGACAGCCGACAGCGCGATCATTTCGGCCTGCGCCGAGGCAGCCAGCATGCGCGCCAGCGTGGTTTTTCCGGTTCCCGGCGGCCCCCAGAGGATCATGGAATGCACCTCGCCGCACTCCAGCACCCGCGCCAGTGGGCCGCCTTTCCCCAGCAAATGGCTTTGTCCGAAAAACTCTTCCGGCCGCCGGGGCCGCAGCCGGGAGGCGAGGGGTTCCGACGCCGGCACCAGGCTACTGCTCGACGATCAGGTCAGTGCCTTCCGGCACATCAAAGGAGAACAATCCGCCGGGCAGTGGCTCGTTCAACTGGATTTCCTGGAAAGTGATCAGTGTCTGCTGTCCCAGCCCGTCCTGCAGCACCATGGACTGCAATGCGCCCGCACGGAACTGCACCCGCATCGCTTCAAACAGGCTGTCCGGGTCGCGCGGTCGCAACTCGAAAGAGGATTCATCGGCGGTGCCAACACCCTGTGTGATCCGGAAGGCGTGGCTGATCCCGGCCACATCCCCACTCAACAGCAGCGCCGGCGTATTGACCAGTTGCCGGTTCAACCGCCGCAATACAGCCTGCTCCAGATCCACATCATGGATCATCAACTGATCGCCATTGGACACCATGACCTGTTCAAACGGCGCATCCGCCTCCCAGCGAAAGCGACCGGGGCGTTCCGCAAACATGCGACCGGTAGACTTCTGCAGGGCACGACCGTCTGCGTCCGTGGTCTCCTGCAGAAAGGAGGCCTGATAGCTGTTGATGGCAGACAGTACGTCCGTCAGCGCTTCGGCCGGGTCCGCCGATTCAGCCAGCGTGACCGTGGCAGCCAGTACCATCCAAACCGTGGCGAGACCACGCAGCAAGATTGATTTCATGTGTTTCCGGAAAAGCGGCAATGTGCACAGGCTGCCAGATTGGACCCGAACCGCACCTGAACGGCAAGTGGCTGGGATCCGAATCTAAGCGGGTGCGTCGCGATCCGGCACCATGACTTCCCGCTGGCCATTATGCCCCATCTCGCTGACGAGGCCGGCTTTCTCCATCGATTCCAGAATCCGCGCGGACCGGTTGTAGCCAATGCGCAACTGGCGCTGCACTGCGGAAATCGAGGCACGACGGCTTTTCAGCACATAGGCGCAGGCCTCGTCATAGAGAGGGTCCGCTTCACTGTCCGCGCTGCCGAACTCGTCGCCACCAAAGCCATCGCCGCCGTCGGAATCCGCCGGGCCACTGGTGATTTCCTCCAGATATTGCGGCTCGCCACGAGAGCGCAAGTCCTCCACGACGCGATGCACTTCCTCATCGCTGACGAAAGCGCCATGCACCCGCTCGGTGACCGCCTTGCCCGGCGGCAGGTACAGCATGTC
>JBFKXW010000398.1:0-2659 GCA_041637915.1 Pseudomonadales bacterium
AGCCGGTGAGGTCGATCCGGATGCGGTGGTGGTTCCGCCAGCGGGTGGGGCGGGTGCCGCGAGAGCAAACCCTGCGGGTCAACCGGACGGGAACGCCCCGGGCCGTGGTGCCGAACGCGCGGCGGAGCGGGTGGCGGCCAATCTGGCGCGCAACCCGGAGGCCGCCGCTGAAGGGCTGCAGCGTGCGCAGGAGGCCCTCCAGCGGAATGTGGCGGGTTCTGCCGAGGCGGCTGCCGAGGCGGCTCGTCCGGCCGGCGCCGCGGGTAGCCGCGATGTGCAAGGCGGATCCGCGGTGGCGCTGGATCTCCGCACGCCCGACGCCCAGAACAAAGCGGTGGAGACCGGCACCGGAGTGGCGCGCAGCGCCGAAACGGCAGCGCCCACGACACCGCGTCCGGCGACCGGCACGGAAATGCCGATCCAGATTCGCATGCCGACCGTGGCCGCAGCACAGGTTGAACAGGCACTCGCTGCCCGTCATCAGGCGCACGACGGGGTGGATGTGCGGTCCACTGCAAAAGTCGTTGCGACGGCCGCGACCGCTCCGGCTTCTGCGGCAGCCGCAGGCAGCCCCGCTGCAGCGGGCAGCGAGGCAAGCCGCGCTGCGCTGCAGCAGGTGCGGGCGTCCTTCTCCCGGCCGGGATGGGACCAGGCCATGGCACAACGGGTCGCCCAGATGGCTGCCCGCGGTGTGCAGTCTGCCCAGATCGAGGTGGACCCCCCTGAGTTGGGGCCGATCAAGGTCGTGATCCAGGTGAACAATGACCAACAGACCAGCGTGTCATTCTCCAGCCCGAACGCGGGCGTGCGTGAAGCGCTGGAACAGACTGCGGCGCGATTGCGCGAGGCCATGGCCGAGGCCGGCCTGGACCTGGCGGACGTGGATGTTTCCGATCAGTCGGCCGATGAACACGCTGCGCACCGGGACGAGGGCGAATCCCGTGCCGGTATGTTGCGGGGCGGCCTGGAAGGGGCTGATCTGGAGGGGGAAGCAGTGGTTGCGGTGAGCGTGCGCGACAGTGACTCCCTGGTCGACCACTACGTATAGCCCGCACCAAGACTGCTGAGTTCACACCCCCGCGGAGCGCCGGCATCCGTGGGATGGGGGCGGGTGAAATGTCCGCCCCCGGGAGAGATAATTGAGCCAGACCCGTGTCCGGGCTGGTGTGTCGGTGTTCCGTCAGGTGCGCAATGTACCGGCCCTGCTGGGCTAAGTGGTTCAAAGTATTGAACATTTAAATCAAACCTCTGGCTGGCACAAGAATTGCTGAATTCACTGTGCCAGTCGGAAAATTGACGGAAACCCTGTAGGCATGGCTGAAGAAAAGGAACTGGAACTCGAAGACGTCTCCCTGGAAGACAAGGGCAGTAGCGGTGGCAGCCGCAAGACCCTGATCCTGATGGGGGTCGGCGCGCTGGTGCTGATTCTCATCAGTGTCGGGCTGACGCTCTTCCTGCTCAAGGACGACAGTGGCGACAGTGAAGGGGCGGCGGAGGCTGAGGGCGCGGAGGAAGCCGTGCCCGAAGTGGTGAAGCTGGAGTACGTCAGTCTCAAGCCGTTCACGGTGAACTTCCAGCATGGCGGACGGACGCGGCTGCTACAGGTGCAACTGTCGCTGTCCACCCGCAGCACAGAAGTTGTTGATGCCTTGAAGCTCCACGAACCGCTGGTTAATCACACGATCATTACGCTACTGGGTGGGCGCGAGTTCGAAAGTCTGCGCACCACCGAGGGCAAGGAAGCCCTGCGCAAGAGCCTGCTTGAGGCTGTGCAGGACGTTGTTCAGCAGGAAACCGGGGATGGCAGCGTAGAGAATGTGCTGTTCACCCGGTTCGTAATGCAGTAACGGGGAGCCCCCATGCAGGACCTGCTTTCACAAGACGAAATCGACGCCCTGTTGCATGGCGTTGATGACGGCGCGATCGATACCGAGGACGAGACCAAGCCGGGCGAGGCGTTGACCTATGACCTGAGCACGCAGGACCGCATCATCCGGGGGCGTATGCCCACGCTGGAGATGATCAACGAGCGATTCTCGCGCTATACACGGGTCAGTCTATTCAATCTCCTGCGCCGCAGCGCGGATGTTTCGATTGGCGGCATTCAGATCGTCAAGTTCGGCGAGTACGTACACAGCCTGTACGTCCCGACCAGCCTGAACATGGTGAAGGTGCGGCCACTGCGCGGCACCGCGCTCTTCGTTCTGGACGCCAAGCTGGTGTTCAAACTGGTGGACAACTACTTCGGGGGCGAAGGGCGGCACGCCAAGATCGAGGGGCGTGAGTTTACCCAGACCGAATTGCGCATCGTGCACCTGGTGCTCGAACAGGTATTCGTGGATCTCAAGGAAGCCTGGAAGTCCGTTTACAAGGTGGATTTTGATTACCTCGGTTCTGAGGTGAATCCTTCGCTGGCAAATATCGTGAGCCCCAGTGAAGTGGTGATTGTGAACACCTTCCACGTGGAACTGGAGGGCGGCGGCGGAGATCTGCAGATTGCGCTGCCGTACTCGATGATCGAGCCGATCCGCGATGTGCTGGATTCCGGCGTTAAAAGTGACGTCGACGAGATTGACGAGCGCTGGGTGAAGTCCATGCGCGAGGATGTGCTGGACCTCAACGTACAACTGAACTGCCGGGTCGTGGAGAAGGCGCTGCC
>JBFKXW010000399.1:0-2624 GCA_041637915.1 Pseudomonadales bacterium
CTCGCCTACATTGCCCTGGCAGCCTTCCCGGCAGTTCTGGTAGGTGGTCTGGAGTCCGCGCTGGGCGCCGTGATTGCCGGCCTGGCGCTAGGGGTGCTGCAACTCTGGGCACAGGGCTATATCAACCCGTTGCTCGGTAGCTTCGGGCACAATTTCCACACCGTATTTCCGTACGCGATCATGATTGCGTTCCTGATGTTCAGGCCCTACGGGCTGTTCGGCCAGCACGAGGTGAAACGCGTCTGATGCCCAATCGACCGCTCTCCAGTGACTACCTCGACGACCGCCGGCTCTGGATCGGGCGCTGGGAGCGGCGTGGCCTGATCCTGCTGGTCGCAGGGCTGCTGCTGTTTCCCATGGTGGCCTCCACCAACTGGGTCACGATCGCCAACCTCACCATGGTGGCCATCGTGGGCTCCGTCGCGCTGATGATTCTGACCGGATTCACCGGCCAGATCAGCCTGGGCCATGCTGCATTCCTCGCCGTCGGCGCTTACACCGCAGCGGTGCTGGGGACACACTGGCAGATGCCCTTCTGGCTCATCCTGCCACTGGCCGGCCTGCTCTCTGCCGCAGTCGGACTGGCGATCGGCCCGTTCGCACTGCGTCTGGAGGGGCTCTACCTCGCCATCGTCACCGTCGGCCTGATCTTCCTGGTGAATCACGTACTGCTTTCTTTCCCCGACTGGACCGGTGGCGTCAGCGGCATTGCCGTGCCCATGTATGCCTGGTTCGGGGAGAACACGGGCGGCAGCACACTGACGGCACTCACCGAAACCTGGCGCATCGGCGAGGTGGAAATCCATTTCGAACAGAAACTCTACGTGCTCTTCACCACCATCGCGATTCTCAGCGTGCTGGCCATCCGCAACCTGGGGCGCAGCAATGCAGGCCGCGCCATGATGGCCGTGCGAGACCACGATCTGGCTGCCGCCGTGATGGGGGTGAACCCGGCCCGGACCAAAATCATCGCATTCGGTCTCTCCTCATTTTTCGCAGGCATCGCGGGCGCAATGTTTGCGTTCCAGCAGCAGTTCCTGACCGTCGAGCCGCCCTTCAATCTGCTGATGTCAGTCCAGTACATCGCGATGATTGTGCTGGGCGGTATCGGCACGGTATTCGGTGCCGTTGCCGGGCCCATCGCCTTCGTGGTGTTGTCGCCCCTGATGGAAGCTTTGGGCAGGAGCCTGCCCTACATCTCCGATCTCAATTCCAGCCAGCAGTCGACCCTGCTGTTCGCGCTGCTAGTGATCGGATTCCTGATCTTTGAGCCACTCGGGCTCTATGGCATCTGGCTGCGCATCAAGCGCTACTTTCTTGCCTGGCCATTCTCATACTGAGCGTCGCTGTCGCGCAGATCGCGCGCGGCGTTTCCTTGGATATCTGGCTGGCGTTGCCGATCGGTTCAGACGCGGCGGGAAAAGCGTTTCCCCGTCTGTCGGCGAAATCTAGGTGGGCGGGGGCGCAGGGCGATTCCAATGGCACCAGTACTTGACCACATCGGACAACATTTCGGTCATATCGCCAAAGTCGGCTGGCTTGACCAGGAAACTGTTCACCCCCAGACCATACGCCTTGCGCTTGTCCGGCTCGGCATCCGAGGTCGTTAACATCGCCGTCGGGATGGCACGCAGCGTTGCGCTCTGCTTGATGAACTCCGCGACTTCGAATCCGTTCACCCTGGGCATGTTGATATCCAAAAGGATCAGGTCCGGGACTTTGCTGTTCGCGTAGTCGCCTTCACGACGCAGGTAGCAGATGGCTTCCTCGCCATTTCGCACCCGGACCAGTTCGCAGACGACCACCGCATCCTCCAAGGCCAGTTCCATGAGGTCGGCGTGATCATCGTCGTCTTCAGCGAGTAGCAGCACAGGCTTCGGCACGTCATCTTCCCTGGTCAACCGGTGGTTTGTTCTGGAAACCATAGCAGGAAGCGGCTCCCGTCCCCAGCCCCCTGCGACTCAATTCTGACATGCCCGCCGGACAATCGCATGATTTTCTCCACTATCGAAAGGCCGACACCGGTCCCGGGCTGATTCCTGTTCAAACGCTGGAACAGGTCGAAGATTCGGTGATGAAATTCAGGTGGAATGCCCGGCCCCCGATCTGCAACACAGTACGTCACCCCGCCTTCGCCCCGCGTTGCTGAAATAGTGATCTCGCACTGATCATCCTGCCAGCCATATTTGAGTGCGTTCCCAATCAGGTTGTCGAAAACCTGCATCACCCGGACTTCGTTGCCCTGCAAAGCCGGCAGATCTTCGGCGATGTGCAGCACCGCTCCGCGGGCCTCAATTTCAGCCTGATACTGCTCCCGCAGACCGGCCAGCAATGCATTCATGTCCAGCGTTTCAATTTCCGTATCGACCCGGCCCACCCGGCTCAGATCCAGCAGGTCATCCACCAGGCGCTGCATCTTGTCGATGGAACGCTCCAGAATATCGAGCTTCGCCAGTGCACGCTCGGGTTGGTTGCGGCCGACCATCTTCCGCATGACGCCGATGTAGTTCTTGCTGGTGACGATGGGCGACTTCAGGTCATGCGATACCGTGTACACAAATTCCTCCAGTTCTTCATTGGTATCTATGAGCTCAGTCTTGTGGTTCTCCAGTTCCCGGGTCAGC
>JBFKXW010000400.1:0-2622 GCA_041637915.1 Pseudomonadales bacterium
CACCTGCTGCCGGTTTTTTTTACCAGCACACTGACTGGTCAATTCCTGCTCACCTTGCGACGAGGGAACCCTGCGTATAGGTTTAACCAACCACCAAGACGGGTTGGTTTGCTGCACGCATGTCCGAGAACCTCTGGCCACTCGCGTTTCTGTTCCTGATCGTGCTCCTGCTGGAGGCGGCGATGCTGGGCGTTTCCTGGGTCGCCGGTGAAAAGCGGGTGTCCCGCGCCGGACTGGAACCATTCGAGTCAGGTATCGTGCCGGTCGGTGATGCGCGTCTGCGCCTCAACATGCGTTTCTATGTGGTGGCGATCCTGTTCATCATTTTCGATCTGGAAGCTGTGTTCCTGATTTCCTGGGCGGTCGCTTTTCGTGAAGCCGGCTGGTTCGGATACGGCGCCATGCTGACCTTCGTGTTTGTCCTCAGTGTGGCGCTGGTGTACGAGTGGAAACGCGGCGCGCTGGACTGGGGGCCGCGTGACCGCAGCGGCCGTCGGGTCTGAGCCATGCGATGGTCGCTGAGTCGTGCGGAGGGATCCCGGGAATCGCGTCAGACGATCGCCACCGATGCCGGGGATCCGCAGGCCGTCGAGGAGGCGGTGCAGCGCAACGTGCTGGTGACGCGCCTCAGTGACCTGGTGCAGTGGGGTCGCAAGCATTCTGTCTGGCCTTACAACTTCGGGTTGTCCTGTTGTTACGTGGAAATGGCGACTTCCTTCACGCCGCGCTTTGATATCGCCCGGTTTGGCGCCGAGGTCATCCGGGCCACCCCGCGGCAGGCCGATCTGATGGTGATTTCGGGTACCGTGTTCCGGAAGATGGCGCCGGTTATCCAGCGTTTGTATGAACAGATGCTGGAGCCGCGCTGGGTGATCTCCATGGGATCCTGCGCCAATTCCGGTGGGATGTATGACGTCTACAGCGTGGTACAGGGCGTCGACAAGTTTCTGCCGGTGGATGTCTACGTGCCGGGCTGTCCACCGCGGCCGGATGCGCTGTTGCAGGGGTTGATGTTACTGCAGGATGCCATCGGACAGGAGCAACGCCCGCTTTCCTGGACGATCGGCGAACAGGGTATTGTGCGGGCTCCCAAGGTGTCGCAACGTGACCTGCGCACGGAAGCGCGCATGCAGGCGACGGACCTGCGGACACCGGATCAGACCTGATGGCCGCAGCTGCTGCGCAGATCAGCACGCCGGACATTGTTGCCGAGTTGCTGGCGCGGTTGTACGACGTGCCGCTGCGCCTGCAGGAAACCCGCGATGGGATGACCACGGTCTGGGTGGCCGTGGGGGATCTCGAGGAACTCCTGCGGTTCCTGTGCCGGGAGCTCAAACCGCGTTTTGAAATGTTGCTGGATCTCTCCGCGATCGATGAGACCAGCCGGACCCATCGCGACGGTCAGCCAGACAGCGATGTCACCCTGGTCTATCACCTGATGTCGTTCGTGCGGAATCTGGATCTGCGCATCAAGGTCGCGCTGCTCGAGACCGATCTGTCCGCGCCCAGCGTGCACGCGATCTATCCGAACGCAGACTGGTACGAGCGTGAGGTCTTCGACCTGTTTGGCGTCCGCTTTACAGGGCATCCGCACCTGAAGCGACTGATCATGCCACCCACCTGGCAGGGCCATCCGCTGCGCAAGGTACACCCGGCGCGCGCCACGGAGATGGAGCCCTATCGACTCTGGACCGAAAAGCAGGACCGGGAACAGGAAGCACTGCGTTTTGAGCCGGAAGCGTGGGGGATGCAACGGCGCTCTGCAGACTCCGATTTCATGTTCCTGAATCTCGGCCCCAACCACCCCAGCGTGCATGGCGTCTTCCGGATCTGTCTGCAACTGGACGGCGAGGAAGTGCTCGATGCAGTACCGGATATCGGCTATCACCATCGCGCCGCCGAAAAGATGGCAGAACGGCAGTCCTGGCACAGTTACATTCCCTATACGGATCGCATCGATTACCTCGGTGGTGTGATGAACAACCTGCCTTATGTCATGGCGGTGGAGAAACTGGCCGGCATCGAGGTGCCGGAACGCGCGCAGGTGATTCGCGTGATGATGGCGGAGCTGTTCCGGGTCGCCAGCCATTTGGTGTTCTACGGCACGTTTGCGCAGGACGTGGGCGCGCTGTCACCGGTGTTCTACATGTTCGCCGATCGCGAGCGGATCTTTGACATCGTCCAGGCGATCTGCGGCGGTCGCATGCATCCGAGCTGGTTCCGCATCGGTGGTGTGGCGCATGACCTGCCTCGCGGGTGGGATCGCATGATTCGGGAGTTTCTCGACTGGATGCCGAAGCGCATGCGCGAATACGACAGCATGGTCATGAAGAACCGGATTCTGCGGAAGCGCACCGTTGGCATCGGTGCCTACAACACCGAGGAGGCATTCGCCTGGGGCGCAACCGGCCCCGGCCTGCGTGCCACCGGGTTCGCGTGGGACTATCGGAAAGAACGACCGTACTCCGGTTACGAGCAGTTTGAGTTTGATGTGCCGGTTGGCACGCGTGGAGACAGTTTCGACCGCGCTGCCGTGCGCGTGGAGGAAATCCGCCAGAGTCTGCGCATTATCCGCCAGTGTCTGAATCACATGCCGGACGGACCGATTCGGGCCGCGCACCC
>JBFKXW010000401.1:0-2619 GCA_041637915.1 Pseudomonadales bacterium
CACGATGTCGCGCAGCACGCTCTACACGATGGACACGACCCTCGAGCGCCGCCCAGTGACCGAAGACAATACGATGCCCGGCGCTGACGCGATCGGGCACATCGAACCAGGGCATATAACCGGGGGGAATATTCTTTTCGTCGCTCTTGTAGCGAAGCTCCAGTTGACCTTGCGGGTCACAAATGCGCATCCGGGTGAAGTAATTCGTGAGCACCCGTAGCCGGTCGTTGCCGGTCAGACTCTCATCCCAGTTGGACGGTTCATCTCCGTACATGTCAGTGAGAAAACGGACACGGTCAGCCCCGCGCAATACCGCCTGCACTTCCGTTGCATAGCCGGCAGCGGTTTCGATGGTCCATGCAGGATGCAGGCCCGCGTGGACCATGGTGTAGCCAAGCGCTGCATCGTGATGCAACAGTTTCTGTTGCGCGAGCCACTCCAATAATTCCGCCCGGTCGGCCGCGGCCAGCAGCGGCTCGAGGAATTCCTTGCGTTTCGGCATGCGAATGCCGTGATGGATCGCCAGCAGATGTAAATCGTGATTACCCAGTACGACGACTGCGCGCTCCCCCAATTCCCGCACGAAGCGCAGCACAGACAGCGAATCCGGCCCCCGACTGACCAGATCCCCCACCAACCAGAGCACGTCCTGCGCGCCGAAGCGGGCCTTGCGCAGCACCGCCCGCAGCGGCTCATAGCAACCCTGCACATCACCCACCACGTACGTACTCAATACACGCCCCGCCCGGTCGCCACGTTGGCCAATGTGACCCACTCATCAACGGACACCTGCTCAGGTCGCAATTCTGCCGACAGACCTGCTTCCCGGATGACGTCTGCATCGACCCAGGCGCGCAGACCATTTCTCAGGGTTTTCCTGCGCATACTGAAGGCGCTCTTTACCAGACGCTCCAACAGGGCCGGATCCTCCGCGATCGGGTGCGGCTCGCGGGGAATCAGGCGCACCACACGCGACTGCACCTTTGGACGGGGCCGAAACGCCTCGGGCGGCACGTGAAACAGGGGTTCCACAGCACAACAGTACTGCAGCATGACACTGAGACGGCCATACACGCCGCTGCCCGGCGCGGCCGCCATGCGATCGACCACCTCTCGCTGAAGCAGAAAATGCATGTCACGAATCGAGGCGCGCTGCTGCAACAGGTGAAACAGCAAGGGCGTAGAGATGTTGTACGGCAGATTGCCGACCACACGCAGGTCGTCGCGCCCCGGGAACAATGCCTGAAGATCCAGTTGCAGGGCATCCTGCTCGATGACCCGCAAACCGGGATCATTGCGCTCCCGCAAGTGGGTTGCGAGATCCCGATCAATCTCCACCACGTGCAACACATTCAGCATCTCGCGCAATGGGCCCGTCAAGGCCCCCTGCCCTGGACCGATCTCCACCATGCAGTCATCGGCTTGTGGCGCGATGGCGCGCACAATCCGCTGCACCAGCATGGCATCGGTCAGAAAGTTCTGGCCGAATCGCTTGCGTGCGCGATGTTCCTGCATTGGTTTCAGAGCCGGGGCACCGCGCGCCCGGGAGCCCGCCGTGCTGCCATTTCGTGTGCAAGCTGAATCGCCTCGCCGAGGCTGCCAGCGTCCACGGCACCCGTTCCGGCAAGATCCAGCGCCGTGCCATGATCCACCGACGTGCGCACGAAGGGCAGGCCGAGCGTCACATTCACGGCACGTCCGAAACCAGCATGCTTGAGGACCGGCAGACCCTGATCGTGATACATCGCAATCACCGCATCGGCACCCTGCAGCGTGCCGGGCGTAAACAGCGTATCGGCAGGCAGCGGACCTTCCAGGCGGATGCCTGCCGCCCGGCACTCTGCCAGTACCGGCGCAATGACCTCGATCTCCTCACGCCCCAGGTGCCCCCCTTCACCGGCATGCGGATTCAGGCCAGCCACCAGAATGCGCGGATCGCCAATCCCCCAGTCGGTCTGCAGCGCGCAGTGGACCGTGCGGATTGTGCGGGCCACTTTGTCCCGGGTAATCGCGTCGGGGACGTCACGTAGCGGCAGGTGTGTGGTCACCAGGGCCACCCGCAATGCATCGGCCACCAGCATCATCACCACATGATCGACACCGCTGCGTTCGCAGAAAAACTCGGTGTGCCCGGAAAACGGCACACCGGCCTCGTTGATGACGCTCTTCTGTACCGGACCGGTGATCACCGCGTCAAAGGAACCGCCGAGACACCCTTCGGCGGCATAGGTGAGCGTGTCCAGGACATAGGCAGCGTTTTCAGTTTGCAGTTGCCCGGGAACCACCGGCTCTCTGACCTGAAACGCCGCGACATGCAACACGCCCGGCGTGCGGCAGCAGGCCGCGCCAAGGTTGTAGGCACGGATTTCGAGCGGGAGATGAAGGAGGCGGGCTCGTTCTGCGAGCACGGCCGGGTCGGCAACACAAACCAGATCGCAATCCGGCGGCTGCTGCGCCAACAGCACCGCCAGATCCATGCCAATTCCGGCCGGTTCGCCCGGCGTCAGGACCAGGCGCACATCAGACATACAGCGCTCAGAGCTTGATATCGACGAAAGCTTCTTCGCGGATTTCAGCCAGCCAGGTGGCGAGCGCTTCCTCGAACTTCCGGTTGCGCAG
>JBFKXW010000402.1:0-2607 GCA_041637915.1 Pseudomonadales bacterium
GATGGACCGGATCGAGCAGGCGATCCGGCGCGCCAAGCGGAACGGACAGCAGGTCGCTGTGCTGACCGTTTCCCTGGATGCCCTGGAGCAGTTGTCGGACACCCTGGGCTCTGCGGTTGCCGAGAAGTTTTCACGCGCGATGGTGGCTCGCTTACGCGACCGGCTGCGTACCACGGACACGATCTCCATGCCGGAAATGGAAGACGGTCTGGGCTTCTCCATCTCCAGACTCGGCATGGAGGAACTCGTGGTGTTGCTGACGGACCTTCATAACGATGACAACGTCACCGACATCATCCAGCGGCTGTTCCTGAAGGAAGAGGAGCCCATCGAGGTGGACGGTAATGAAGTATTCACGAACACATCGGTCGGTGTGAGTGTGTTTCCGCGGGACGGGGACAACGTGGAAGCGCTGCTGGGTCATGCCAACAGCGCACTGCGGGAGGCCAGGCAGCAATCCGGACGCAACAATTTCCAGTTCTATGCCGAGGACATGCAGCAGCATTCCAAGCGGCGTTTGCGCGTGGAGACGGAGTTGCACCGCGCTGTCAAGCGGGATGAACTGGTGCTGCATTACCAGCCCAAGGTGGATCTCATGTCCGGGGCCATCCATTCCCTGGAAGCGCTGGTGCGCTGGCAGCACCCGGAGATGGGCATGGTGTCCCCGGGGGAGTTCATTCCGCTTGCGGAGCAGACCGGCATCATCGAGGACATCAGCAAATGGGTGCTGCGCCGGGTCTGCGGACAACTGCGCTTCTGGCGGGAATCCGGTTTCCCGGAGATTTCCGTCGCCGTCAACCTATCGCCGGTGGAGTTCCGGAACCAAAATCTGGCCGCGGACATCCTGGGAACGCTGGAAGAATTTGCACTGCCGACCCGCATGCTGGAGGTCGAGGTGACCGAGACGGTCGCCATGCAGCACCTGGATGCCGCGCAGGCGATTTTGCGCACCCTGGCCGATGCCGGTGTCATGATTTCCATGGATGACTTTGGCACCGGTTATTCCTCCCTGAGCTATCTGAAGCACTTCCCGTTGCACAAGCTGAAGATCGACCGGTCGTTCATCATGGACGTGACCGAGGGGCCGGACGGCGCGGCGATTGTCAGCGCCATCATGGCCATGAGCCACAGCCTGGGCCTGCGCGTGATCGCCGAAGGCGTTGAAACCGAGGAGCAGTTACGGTTCCTGCAGGACCTGCGCTGTGACGAGGTGCAGGGGTATTTCCTGGCCCGGCCGATGCCGCGGGATCAGGTGGGCGATCTGCTCAAGGAGCACACCAGCATTCAGCAACTGGTGCAGGCGCATGGATACGGGATGGGCGTGGCCGGAGAGGATGGCATGGATAGCATGCTGCCGGGCATGATTGGCGTGCTCAACGACCTGCCGGATCGCTGAACAGGGCCCGCTCAGTCAAGCGCATGTAGCAGGGCCCGGTGCACTGCACCCAGGAAAGCACCCCCGATCAGGCCGGAGAGGTGGGCAGCATTCGCCATCTGGCCAAGCCCCAGCGCGCTGGTGAAGGGCGTGAAGCCGATGCTGATGTACACAATTGCGAAGATCCACATGGCAGTGGAGAGCCGGAAACCGCTGTAGCGCCGGTGGCCCTGCATGATCAGGCAGTAGGCCAGCAGGCCGAACGCCACCCCGGACAAGCCGCCGAAGAGTGGGCCGGTCTCCAGGAACTGGGCGATATTTGCGACGATCCCCAAGGCGCTGACCAGCAGCAACAGCCGCAGCGCGCCGGCAGCCCGTTCCAGGTGCCGCCCGAGCACCCAGATCCAGAGGCTGTTGAATACCAGGTGTGAAACGTTGAAGTGCAGCAGCACCGGGCTCAGCAGCCGCCACCATTCGCCCTCCTGCGCCAGCCAGTGCAGGCCCGGAAACAGCACCTGGCTGCCCTGCACCTCGAAATCCACGATGGTCAGCAGGCGCAGAGAGTCGATTTCCTGCCCAAAACCGGTCCAGACGCTGACCGCGAGGCTGGCCATCAGCAACAGGTAGGTCAGCGGCGTTTTCGGCAGGGCGTGCAACCAGTCCCGCATCGCCGGGGTGCGATCATCGGCCAGTGCCGGCAGGCCGCGACTCTGGGCATACGCGGCGTACAGGCGTCGGGCGACCGGGACAACACGCGCCCCGGCGACCCACACCGCCCAGCCGGCCGGGTTCTGGACCAGTTCGTGCTGCAGGCCCTGTGCCTGCAGGAAAATGCTGAACTCAGCCAGTGGCAGGTCCTTGCCCGTTTGCAGGGCACAGTGCTCAAAAGCCATGCTTCCCGACCCCGAATAATTGAGGAAATGGACTCTATCAGAATTGACGAAGCGGGGCAGATGCGTACAATGCGCCTTCCCCGGTGTCGCTGAACTGCCGGGGTGCCGGATCGGGTGAATAGCTCAGTTGGTAGAGCGCCGCCCTTACAAGGCGGATGTCGGGGGTTCAAATCCCTCTTCACCCACCACTCGGTGGAGCGGTAGTTCAGCTGGTTAGAATACCGGCCTGTCACGCCGGGGGTCGCGGGTTCGAGTCCCGTCCGCTCCGCCATTTTAAAAAGCCCCGACGGGGCTTTTTTTGTGCCTGAAGATCGAGCCCGTCCCCACCACGGCTTTTGC
>JBFKXW010000403.1:0-2601 GCA_041637915.1 Pseudomonadales bacterium
CATGCCGTGGAGGAGGCCGGTGTGTATCTCGTTCAAGGATTCCTGTTCGCGAAGCCGGCATTTGAATCACTGCCTGAATGGGAGCTGCCGGTAGACGGTCGGCTCATGGCTTCCTGAGCGAGGCGGGGGACCGATCATGCCCAGTTTGCGACTGATTCTCGGGGATCAGCTGAGCCGCGACCTGCCGACTCTGCGAGATGTGGACGCAGGGGATGTGGTGCTCATGGCGGAGGTGCAGGAAGAGGCCACCTATGTGCCCCACCATCCGCAGAAGATCACCCTCGTTCTGGCGGCAATGCGACACTTCGCGCAGGAACTGGAAGAAGACGATCTTGATGTCCGTTACGTTCACTTGGGTGATCATGGCAATAGCGGCAGTCTGACGGGTGAAGTGGGGCGTGCGCTGGAGGCGGGGCATTTCGATCGGATCGTACTCACGGAGCCCGGTGAGTGGCGGTTGCACCAGGAAGTGGCTGACTGGGAGGCGTCGTACGGCGTGCCGGTGGAGGTGCGCAGGGACGACCGGTTTGTCTGTTCACTGGAACGATTCCGGGCGTGGGCGAAGGACCGGAAACAGCTGCGCATGGAGCACTTCTATCGGGAGGTGCGCCGGGACACCGGCTATCTGATGGAGGGAGACCAGCCCGCTGGGGGAGAGTGGAATTACGACAGTGAGAATCGCAAGCGCCTGCCGAAGAATGAACGGCCACCGAAGCGCCTGCGTTTCGAACCTGATGCCGTTACGCAATCCGTGATGAAAGAAGTTGGCAACCGCTTCGCTGATCACTTCGGCGATCTGGACGGATTCTCGTGGGGAGTGACCCGGGCACAGGCCCTGAAGGCGCTGAAACATTTCATCGTCGACGCGCTGCCTGGATTTGGTGATTATCAGGACTTCATGAGTGATGACGAGGATTTCCTCTACCACGCATTGATCTCACCTTACCTGAATATCGGGCTGCTCAGCCCGCGCGAAGTCTGTGATGCGGCCATTGCGGCCTATGAGGACGGCAAGGCGCCAATTCATTGCGTCGAGGGGTTTGTGCGTCAGATCATCGGCTGGCGTGAATTCATTCGCGGTGTGTACTGGTTGTACATGCCCGATTACGCCGAAACACAGGCACTGAAGGCGACCCGTCCGCTGCCCGGTTTCTACTGGGGTGAAGATACGGATATGCGATGTATCGCAAAAACCGTTGCCACCACGCGCCGCAACGCCTACGCCCATCACATCCAGCGCCTCATGGTGACCGGAAATTTTGCACTGCTCGCCGGCATCCGGCCGGCAGAGGTCGAGGCCTGGTATCTCGCCGTGTACGCGGACGCCTTCGAGTGGGTCGAGTTGCCGAACACGCACGGCATGGCGCTTTTCGCAGATGGTGGTGTTTTCGCATCCAAGCCATACGCGGCCTCCGGCGCGTACATCAACCGAATGTCTGACTATTGCGCGAAGTGCGCCTTTGATCCGAAGCAGAAAACCGGTGCCGAGGCATGTCCGTTCAATTTCCTGTACTGGGATTTTCTGGCGCGAAACCGCGAGGTGCTGGCGGACAACCCCCGCATGAAGCTGGCTTATCGAAACCTCGACAAGCAGGACCCTGACCTTCAGAAGGACATGCGCGGACAAGCGAAAAAATTCCTGGACGAAATGGAGGATGGTGCCTGATGCGTGGACTGATCTGGTTTCGAAACGATTTACGGGTGCGGGACAATCCGACCCTCCTGGCAGCCACGCAGGAGTGCGATGCGCTGGCCTGTGTTTACTGTATGGACGCCCGCTGGCAGCAACAGGACCGCTTCGGTGCTCGCCCGCTCGGTTCGTACCGGAAGCAGTTTTTGCAGGAAAGCCTCAGCAGTCTGCAGTCGGAGCTGGAGGGTCTCGGTCTGACGTTGCGCGTTTTGTCCGGGGATCCGGCGGAGCAGATCGTGGCCGTCGCGGACTCGTTGCAGGTGGAAACGCTGTACCTCTCCCGGCCGGCCGGAACGTACGAACGCAACGACCTTGCGCGGGTCATCACGGCGCGGCGCGATCTGCGCGTTCGCTCATTAGACAGTGCCACGATTTTTACGCGGGATCAGATCGATCCATTGCGCGAATCGTTCCCGGAGACGTTTTCAAAATTCCGACGGCAGGTAAAGTCATTGCCGGTCCGGACCCCGGTCGAATGCACACATTCCCGGACGGATGGTCTCGTCGTCCCCGGCGGAACCGGGCCGCATGAGCCCAGCGCTGATCGTGTGGAGATCGAGTTTTGCGGCGGTGAAACACCTGCGCACCGGCACCTGGAGGATTATTTTTCCTCTGGGCGGGCCTCCTCCTACAAGGAGACGCGCAATGCCCTTGACGAAGCGTCCGCCTCAACCCGATTCTCGCCGTGGCTGGCACTTGGCTGTCTTTCGCCGGTGCAGGTGCTGCATTCGCTGCGGGCGTATGAGTCTTCCTGCGGTGCCAACGACTCGACCGACTGGATCTGGTTTGAGCTGCTGTGGCGCGAGTTTTTTCAGTGGTATGAAGAGGTGCACGGGCCGCGTCTCTTCGCGTTCGAGGGTATTTCCGGCGTGCGGCCACGGACCTCGTACTATGCACAGCGCTACCGCGCC
>JBFKXW010000404.1:0-2591 GCA_041637915.1 Pseudomonadales bacterium
GGTCGTCTGATCGGTCGTCTGATCGGTCGTCTGATCGGTCGTCTGATCGGTCGTCTGAGCGGTTGTCTGACCGGTTATCTGACCGGTTGTCTGACCGGTTGTCTGACCGGTTGTCTGACCGGTCATCATCAGGATCATTATCTTGTGCGGTGCCACCTTCCTGACGCCGCCTGTAGGCCTCTTCCGCCTGCCGACGCTCCTCCTCGGTGACAAAAACCCCGGTGACCGAGCGCATCACGTCGCCCCAGAAATTGTGCTCACCTCCATGTTCGGCGAGCGCACTCCCGGGTAGCAAAAAAATAGTCGTCAACAGGCCCAGACATAGATTTCGTGTTTTCAAGATGTGTTCCAACCTCTGCTTTCCAATATGCGCTCAGCGTAAGAGCGAGATTAACAGTACGACCGTAAGACATGAAGAGACAGAATTCGTTTCACGCGGAACCGCTTCGCGATAAACCAAGAACCAAGGGTCTCCGCACGGAGGATCAGCCCAGCCAAAGATTAGGGCGTACAGTCGGTACCATTGGCTCCCGTTTGAGAACACGCCCTGCCACGCAACCAGGCCCTTGATCCACCGTGTCCAGAAAGCCTTGATCTGGAGGCAGCACCCCGATTCCCAGTAATTCCACGAGATATGAAACTCCCATACAGGGGCTCCGATCAAAGGATTGGGTGGAGATTGGCATCCAGAAACAAAGACGTTGCAAAGACCCATCCACATCAGGCAGTCAGCGCACCCGGCCCACCATGTGCAGCCGATCACCGGGCTGGCTGTGCAGTTCGATGCGGTACCAGCCCTCTGCATCCGGCTGCACCGAACGATAAAGAATAACGCCCACCGGCAGGCGCAGGGGAGCCACGAAGCGGGCTTTCGCCTGATGAATCGGGCCGTGCGTTTCTACCAGGGCTTCATAGCTGCGCGCGAACTGGGCAAACCCGTGCGCGATATGTCCGGACTGCCCCATGAAACGGGCATAGCGGGCGCTCCAGTGCATGGGGTTGAGGTCGCCACTCAACAGGCCGAACGCCAGACCATCCCCCTCTGCCATGGTGAAACGTCGTACCTCGCGCATCTCATCCCCATGACCTTGCCGGTTCCGGCGCGGCCCACGGCGCTTGGTGATCAGCGTGGAAACGATGTCCGTCACAATCGCGCGCGGGCTGTGCGCAGCGGAGGTAATGACCCGCTGCACAAACTCCACTTTGCCATCAAGTGGCTGGATATCTTCCAGGCTGGCCCGCAGGAACAACGGCTCGCCGCGTGGCAGGTCTCCGTTGATCGTGATGGAGAGCCCCTGATTGACGATGCGGGGCAACGGATAGCCGGTCTGCATCAGCAGCCGGGTACAGATCGGCAGGCACCAGTTGGGGAACAGGTGTGGTGGCACGACGCCGGCATAGCCCGCCTGATCGCCGTGACACCAATCTACAAACCAGCGGATCACATCATCCGGCGGCGGATGCTCGCTCATCTGTACCGGCGGCACCTTCCAATTCGGCGGCACCTTCCGCGGAAACGGTTTCCACGCTGTCATCGCAATACCGCCCCAGGCGCGCATCATCGGCAACTGGTGCCGGAACAGGTGCAGCGGAACGGCCGGGTCACTGCGCGAGCGCAGAAAGGTGGCGGGCAATGGACGTTTCTTGGACACCGTCAGCTCTTCCGGACTCGTGAATCGGTTTCTGGCAATCAGGAAAGGTATTCTACGCCAGTCAGGTCCTCTGACAGCGTCCACAGGCGCGATGCATCTGCTTCACTGCGTGCCCGGCGCGAGCATTTGACCTGTACCGGATGACCCCGCAGCTGCTGGAACCCGCCGGGCCCGTAAAAACGGCCGCCCTCGACATGCGGAGACGTGCACCCGTACAGGCTGGGTAAGGCTCCCATATCAGCCGGCTGTGCCAGCAGACTGTTTGAAACATCCATGAGTGACTTGCCAAAGGTCGAGTTCTCCATGATCGGGCCCGCTGCCTGCAGATTCGTCGCTGCATAACCGGGGTGCACGGCAACACTGATCAGTTGCTGCCCGCTTCGTTCCAGCCGACGCTGCAATTCAAAGGCAAACAGCAGATTGGCCAGTTTGGACTGCCCGTAGGCCGGCCACTTTCGATAGCCACGGCTCCAGTTGAGGTCATTAAAGCGAATCTTTCCAAAATTGTGTGCAAGGCTGCTCACGGTCACCACGCGAGGCGCTTCCGCCTGCTGCAGTGCGCCCAGCAACAGGCCGGTCAGCGCGAAATGACCGAGATGATTGGTCCCGATCTGCATTTCAAAACCTTCCGTGGTCTTGCGAAACGGCAGGGCCATGACGCCAGCATTGTTGCAGAGCACATCGAGTTGCGTGTGCTGTTCCTGAAAGCCCGCTGCAAAAGCACGCACGCTCTCCAGACTGGCCAGGTCCAATGGCATGAACTCCACGCTGGCACGCGGTGCGTGCGTGCGAATCTCGCGCATGGCCTCCTCCGCCTTCCCAGCAGTCCGGCAGGCAAGCACCACGTGCGCGCCACGAGCAGCGAGGATTCTGGTCGTTTCCAGTCCAAGGCCGCTGTTCGCACCCGTGACGACCATGACTTTGCCGTCCTGGCGCGGA
>JBFKXW010000405.1:0-2557 GCA_041637915.1 Pseudomonadales bacterium
CACGCCGATCGACCCGCCGGCATCCCCCAAAGACCACCGCCTGGCAGTGGATGAGGCATCAGTGGGCAATTCCTCCAGCGTATAGCGCTCCGCGAGCGTGGCCAGAATCTCCGGCATGGGATAGACGAGGTCCTCAAAACGTCCGCCGGCCTGAAAATGCCCCATGCGCATCAGTTCGATAAAGCGGACTTCGATGCCCTGTTCGAGACCGAACCGGACCATCGGTACGACATCCTGATCATTGACGCTGCGCATTGGCACCATATTGATGCGAACCTGCATGCCGGCCTGTCGGGCGGCTGCCACGCCATCCAGTACTTCCTGCAGGCATCCGCCGCGGGTGATTTCCCGGAAACGCTGCGGGTCCAGGCTGTCCATGCTGACATTGATACGACGAATGCCGGCCTCCATCAGCAACGGCAGCTTTTCGCCCAGCAAGTGGCCGTTGGTGGTCAGCGACAGGTCCGGAACCTGCAGTGCAACCACCGCTGTCAGAAAGTCTTTCAGGGCGGGCGCAATCAGCGGCTCGCCGCCAGTAATCCGCAGCGACTGCAGAGGGGAAGCCGTATGGATGAGGGCCGCGCAACGGGCCAATTCCCCGCCGCTCAGGGAGGGCGTAGGCCGCAGGCGTTCCCCCTCTGCCACGCAGTAGGTGCACGCGAAATTACAGGCATCCGTCAGGCTGACACGGAGCTTGCGAAAAGAGCGTCCGAAACGGTCACGGGGGACTTGCAAGAATTTGCACACGAAGCATGGAATGTTGGCGCTATGCTATCACAGCAAAACCCCTGCCCCGCACCCACAGGAACCCCGCATGGCACACGTCGATCTGGACATCGAATTTCCGCAGGATGAGGACATCGTCTACCTCAATCATGCGGCCGTGGCACCGTGGCCGGCGCGCGCCGCACGGGCCGTCAGCGCATTTGCAAACGAAAATGCCCGTCGTGGCGCCGCTGATTACCCACGCTGGATGCGCTGTGAACACGAACTGCGGCGTCAGCTTCGTGCCCTGATCCATGCCGGAAGCACCGAAGAGATTGCCCTGGTCAAAAACACCTCCGAGGCGCTGTCGTTCGTTGCGCATGGCTTGCGCTGGACGTCGGGCGATAACGTGGTGACGACAGACCTGGAGTTTCCGTCCAACCGGATTGTCTGGGAATCCCTGCAGCGCTACGGAGTGGAGGCGCGTCTTGCGCCCGTTGGCCAAAGCGAGGAGCCGGAACAGGCGATCCTGGACTGCATGGACCAGCGGACGCGACTGGTCGCTGTCAGCTCGGTGCAGTACGGCACCGGTCTGCGCATGAATCTGGAGAAACTGGGGGCCGCATGCCGCACCCGCGATGTGCTCTTTTGCGTCGATGCCATCCAGAGCATCGGTGCCCTGCAGTTCGATGTGCAGGCCTGCCACGCTGACTTCGCCATGGCGGATGGCCACAAATGGATGCTCGGCCCAGAAGGTCTGGGCGTCTTCTATGTGCGCAAAGAAGTGATGGATCAGTTACAACTCAACGAGTTTGGTTGGCACATGATTGAAGATCAGGGGAATTACGACCGCACCGATTGGGAGATCGCACACAGCGCGCGACGTTTTGAATGCGGCAGCGGCAACCTGGTCGCCACCCATGCGCTGTCCGCGAGCCTGAGCCTGCTGGCCGACGTGGGGATGGTGCAGGTCGAACAGGGTGTGCTGGATAAGCGGCTTGCCCTGGCGGAGGGTCTGCGGGCACTGCAGGGCGTGGAATTGCTGTCTCGTGATGCGCCGGACCGGTGCAGCGGCATCGTCACCTTCAGACATCCGAAGCTTGATCCCAATGCACTCTACGAGCAGCTCCGCAGTCGGGGCATCGTCTGTGCCCGGCGTGGCGGGGGCGTACGCTTTTCGCCTCATTTTTACACCCCGGTCGCCCGTCTGGAGCGCGCGCTGGCAGCAGTCCGCGAAGTGCTGGCCGGCTAAAGTCCCAAACCGAACAATTGCTTGCAGTTTCGCGTCGTGATGCGCGCGACTTCCTCTGCGTTCACACCGTGCAGTTCGGCCAGGCAGTCAGCCACTTCGCGCACGAACTTCGGTTGATTGGTCTGACCACGATGTGGAACCGGCGCCAGCCAGGGGGAATCCGTTTCAACCAGAATCCGTTCGAGCGGCAAACGCCGCGCCGTCTCGCGCAGCTCTCGCGCATTCCGGAAGGTCAGGATGCCGGAGAAGGAGATGTAAAAACCCAACTCCAATGCCTGCTCTGCCATGTCGAAATCCTCGGTAAAGCAGTGCAGGACGCCCCCAACGTCCGGATCCACATGAGCTGACAGGCAGGCCAGCGTGTCTTCCTTCGCCTTGCGCGTATGCACAATGACGGGCAGACGCAACTCCGTTGCGAGGCGGAGCTGCGTGGTAAAGCGCTCCCGTTGCTCCTCCGGAGAACAGCCGTCGTAGTGGTAGTCCAGTCCGGTCTCACCAATGGCCACCACGCGGTCACCGGACGCACCCTGTACCGCATCCCCACGGCGGCCCTGGATTCGGGCAAGCCGGACGCCGAACTGACCGCACTCGTGGAGAAGG
>JBFKXW010000406.1:0-2549 GCA_041637915.1 Pseudomonadales bacterium
ACACTCCATATTCATGCACTGGTTCGAATGAAGCGTTGATGGTTTCAGGCTTCCTGATGAACAGTAGGAGAGGTCAGCAGAAACGTCACAGCAATCGGCCATCCATTTTCTGATCCGCTTAGCCAAGCCTGACGCAGGGAATGTCAGGAGCGGGCTTCCCCGGCCCGGCCGCTATCGGAAACTCTTTGAACTCGCGTCGCGCCTCCACGGCATACCCATGGATCGCAGCCGGCCGCTCTGGGAAGTGCACGTGATCGATGGCCTGGAGTCCGGCGAGTTCGCCGTGTACTCCAAACCTCATCACAGCCTGATTGATGACGCCGCCGGAGCACGCACGCGCCAATCTTCCCTATGCAGACACCTATGAGTCCACGGTGACCGCATGCCGGAAATCACTCCCGCACATTCAGCAGATCATTGACGACATGGAAGGCGCGTTACAGGAACTCGAACGGTTCGCCGGGATCCAGTGATCCGGCGAAGACAGGATGCGGGTCAGCGCGGCAGGACGGCAGTCAGCGGCTGGGCGAGAACCCACAACCCGAAGACGGTGAATCCCACCATCATCAGCAGCATCGGCACCTGGCTGAGCAGTGCCGTGCTGCGTGACGGCCAGGTACGCAGCGCGACCTGGTGTGCAACACACACGCTCACGATGTGCCCCAGCAGAATCAGGCCGACCTGGGAATGCCAGACCAGACCCATGTCCGGCAGAATCGGGGCTCGGAAGTGCATCGCGGTACCGAACAGGTCCCAGCGCCAGCCGAACGGGTCCGAGACCACGCTGAGGATCTTCATCCCGTGCATCGTGATCAGCGTCCAGTAGTGGGTCATGTTGTAGACCAGCGCGATCGGCAGGAGGCTGTAGCTGAAATCCAGCGCCAGCATCCGCAAAGGACGCGGACTGCGCGTGATCCGCTTCATGAGCCACACGGCCGCCAGGTACAACGCCAGGTACAGGAACGGGGAAGCAAACAGCCAGAACGTTTCCCAGGCCATGTAAACCGGCATCAGGGTGTGCATCATGCGCATCGGGCTGGCGCCGGCCAGCCCGGTGAAGATGCCGGAGGGATCGCGCCAGAACAGACCGACCCACCACTGCGTCGCCTGCAGGCCATCAAAGGCGGTCGTCGAGATCATGGCCAGGACGAACACGACCGTGGACAGGTGCCCGGGGCGCTGCTGAATCAGGCCGGCAAAAGGCCAGCGGAATCGCAGGTGACGTCGTCCGGCCTCGCAGCAGTATTCGACCGGCGCCATGGTCGCCACCAGCCGGAAGAACACCGAGAAGAATTCACAGTGCCGGAACCAGTTTCGGCTCCCGACCAGCAGGACGCCGACAATGTTCAGAGCCGCGTAGCCGGACAGGAAAATCGCGAGACTTTGCGGTGTCCGGTGGCTGAACAGCTCGAACCAGATGAAGGCAAGATAAAACAGCAAGGCGGGCCAGTCCGCCAGCCAGGGTGGATAGCGGAACCATCCATCACGGCGGCCACGCAGCGCCAATGCCACGGCATCAGCCAGCGTGCGGAACGGATTGAGCACCGCCCATGCATCCCCGATCACGGCGACCAGATAGGTGAACAGCAGCAGGAAGATGATCCAGAAGAACACCGGCGCGAAATTGCGCAGCGGATCGACACTGCCCAGGAAACCGCTGGCGATGCACAGGAAAAGCAGGAAGAGGCTCAGCGTGCGAAGAACCGGGATCAGCCAGCCTGCCCGGCGGACCGGCACACGTGCACGGCTGACCGGACCGGAGTCCTCCCTGGGACCGCCTGATCGTGACCAGAACAGGCCGACCAGGACAAACGACACCACCAGCGTCGCCGCGGCGCCCCAGTTGTACAGGGCCAGCGGAACAGGAAGATTGTAGGCCGCGCCGAATCCGTGCGCGCCCGCCCAACCCGGCACCAGCAGGCCGGCGAGCGGGTACAGCGCGAGGCGCCGGGTTTTACGTGCCAGGGCCTCTCCGTGCAGGCTGCTGGTCAGGGCGTCCGGACCCCTCCAGGACCTTCCCGTACTTCCGGCGTGGGCAGGTTTTGCGCGCTCTTCGACGCCGCCAGTGTCTGCTCCCACAGTTGCAGGAAGGTCTCTGCCGAGTTGTAGAACGTGTCCAGCGCTTCCTGCCCGCCCTCGAGGCGGATTTCCTCGACCAGGTCGGGGATCAGGCCGTAGTGGTACATGCCGCCTTCGTTGACGTCCCAGGTCCTGCCATCAGGCACGGCGAGTATGTCGACGGTCACCGGATCCACGTCGCTGAACTGCGGGCCCCAGCCGTCACCCTGGAACAGGGTAAACGGGTAATTGACCTTCCCCGTTACATCGATACGCCCCTGACCCCGCGGCCCCGGCAGCGTGCGGATGCCGTTCGCGTCGGCGCCGTATCCCACCGAGAACGGACGACTGGTGCCACTGGCGATCCAGTGCGGGCGCAGCTTCTTCAGGAAGTCCACGTGGCCCTTGCCGTTCCCGTTGCCGGGGTAGACGATGCCGCCCTGGCGGATGATCTGCTCGATCTGCTGCTTGTCGATGCCGCCCTGCCCGCC
>JBFKXW010000407.1:0-2536 GCA_041637915.1 Pseudomonadales bacterium
CTCGACGAACTGAAGGTATTCGGGCACGGCACGGGTTGTCATATCTGCGAGAGCGACATGGGCATCAATGGCCGGACCGTGGTGGCCGAAGTGGTGCGCCCGACCATGTCGATGAAAAAGCTTTTTTCAGACGGACATTACGCAGACGCCTTCGAGCTGTGGGCAGAGCAGTGGAAGAATCACCCGGTCATGGGCAAACCGGCGATTTCCCACGCGATCTTCAAGATCCAGCACGGGATCACCTCACCGTACCTGGTGGAATACATGGCGGGCAACCTCAACGAGACCGAGGCAGACGCGGGCAAAACACTGTTCGACTGGCGCGCGATTGAGCCGGTCGAGGAGGCACAGGCAGAGTACCGGAAGCTGTTTGGCGAGCCCAAACCACCGAGCCGCATGGAAAAGGGCTGATCAATGGCAGGCGCAACGAGTGTAAGCAACCAGGACAGCATGGCCCGGCTGAACCTGTGGCTGGCGCGCAGGGTGTTCCGGATGAAGGCATCGGATCGCGCAGATCTCTACGACACCATCCAGTTCTATCTCGACAACTACAAGTTTGAAACCACGCTGGCGGCCCTGGCGGAACGGCGACTGGCGCGTCAGGAAATGTACGGCTTCATGCTCGCGGAATGGTTGCACGCGCTGCGCTCCGGACGATCCCTGTCCAGTGTCATGATCGAGTGGCTGCCGGCGGACGAGGCCACCATCATCAACGTCAATGCGCGCGAGAAGAAAGACAAGGAAGGCTTTGCGCTGGCCAAATTGCTGGCAGACAGCAAGGCCAGCATGATCGGGTCGATTGCCGGCCAGCTGGCGATGCCGGTGATCGCGATCCTGATGGTCTGCGGCATGATTGCGATGATCGGGGTTTCCCTCGTTCCACAACTCGTAAAGGGGCAGGATGTCGACAAGTGGCCATGGGCGGGCCAGGCCGTGGTGGGAATCAGTGATTTCATCATCAATTGGTCCTGGGCACTGGGCATCGGCGTGATCGTGGCGTTCGGGCTGATCACCTACTCCATCGGCCGGCTGCGGCCGGACTCACCGGGTTTGGGGCCCATGCGGCCGATCCTGGACCACATCCCGCCCTGGTCGATCTACAAGACCATCTCGGGGGCCGCCTTCCTGCTGTCGCTGGCGTCCCTGCTGAAGGCGAAGGTCGAATTGAAACCGGCCATCGCCGAATTGATGCGTTCATCCAATCCCTACGTGCGGTATTACCTCGAACTGATGGATGATGGGCTTTCCAGTGGTCAATATACGGTCATAGCGGACTGCGGGCTGCTCGAGGACAATACGGCCAATACCATCGCTGACTTCCTCAAGCTGTCCGATTCCTTCGATATTGCGGTGGAGAAAATGGGCAATAAATCGGTCGAATTCGCCCTGAAGAGAATGGCCATACTGAGCGCCTCGCTCAGTGCATTGATGGGATTTGTCTTTATAATGACCCTGATGTTTTTTATTTATGGTATATCGTCCGCGTTTTTATCGGTCTATACCAATTTCAGCGTGTGAGCCTGTGAAGGAGCAAACGAGCCCATGAAGAATCAAAAAATCGCCACACTACGAGGCCTGCAGCGGCAGGCGGGTCTGGCCATCCTCGATATCCTCGTCTGGGCAGGTGGCATCATTCTCGCCATCGCGATCATCGGTGGGCTGGCCTTTCTGGTCACCGGTTCCGGCACCAGTGTGAACTACGCGACCGGTCTGGCCGCGATCAAGAAATGCTCTGTGGATGTCATGTACGGCAACGCGGACAAGAGCGCCATTTCCACGACCATCATGTTGAATTCGCAATGTGTGCCGCCATCCTGGGTGAGTGGCACCAGCATTGTTTCGCCGGAAGGTGGCACGGTGACGATTGCTTCGGCCAATGTCGCCGGGGGCACCAACAACGGTTTCTCGATGACGGTCGCGGACGTCAGTGAAGAGGCCTGCACCGGCATGCTGCCGGGGATGGCGCCGGCCTTCTACACCATCGCAGTGGACGCAACCACCGTGAAGGCCGCCACCGCGACGGCCACGGACCCGTCCGCGCTGACCACTGCGTGCACGACCAGCCCGCCGGTGGACGTCGTCTTCACCTACGTCCAGTAGGTGCGGTCGCAGGAGATGCGATGAGCCGGACCACGCGGAGAAAACAGCAGGGACTTCTGGTTCTTGATGCGCTGGTCTGGCTCGGCGCGTTCCTGGGCGTGATTGCGGTTGCTTCCTACATCATCACGGAGGTTCGCACGCAGACTTTCGCGGAGAATTCCGGGAAATATGCAGCGCAGGTCGCGCTCGCCGTGCGCGCCAAGATTGCTGCCGAGGGCAGTACAGCAGTGACGGGCGCGCAAACCGGCACCGTCTGGTTGCGCAGCGCAGCAGACTGTCCGGCCGAGGCCGGCGCCACCGCAGCCGCCAGTTACCTGCCCATTTGTGGTTTCCCGGAAGTGGATCCCAATTTTGGCATGACTATCAGCACAACGATCACGCAGGCCGCTCCGGCCGCTCCCGTGGTCGGTACCATTACCCTCGGTCCGCTGCCGGC
>JBFKXW010000408.1:0-2523 GCA_041637915.1 Pseudomonadales bacterium
CCAGCATTCGAAACCGCTGCAGCCAGCTCCGCAAAGCCCACGTAATGCATGCCGCCTTGAATGATGGGATGCTGAATCCCCAGCATTTCGGTGATCTTGGTTTTCAAATTCGTCTTCCTTACTGTGCTTCAGGTGGAGTGCCGTGATGAAAATTGGAACCTGGCATACGCTGCCAATTTACCGTGCGCTTAAGAAACCCCAGGCGAACCTCAAGCTTAAATTCGTCCACATTCTCAAGCTGAATTGATCCGTCGAAGGACTTGTCCCTCTTGGCCGAGTAAACCCGCCCAGTCCAGCGATTGGTTTCTGCGTTGAAATTGAAGTCGTGCAATGTATGCACGCCTATGGCCTCGTCAGGACGAACGCGGTGGTCAGAGACATGCCCTTGCAATCGACCTTCAGATTGACTGATTGTCACAATCACATCAGGGTCATTCTCGGGTTGCCAGTAACCCAGAAGTTGGCTGGCATCGTTCGGTTCTGTTGCCCCCGCCACATTGAAAACGCTGCAAAGCGCCATGCTTACAAAGAGCATGCGCAGGGTTTTGATCATGTGCTGCCAGGACTTCAGCACTTGGTTACGCGCAGTTATGACACTCATAGTGCCATTATTGCATGCGGCGCCAGAAAATCGAACTCCGCTTACCAGACTGGCTAAACCGTCACCACGCTATCTCATGTTGATTTCTTACTGGTTGATCACAACACCACCAGACCGACTGGCGCCAGAATCACAGCCTATTTTTCTTGGGGCCCGGGAAATTCCGCCTCAATCTGGGAGCGAATGTCCCGCTGCACGACTGCTTGACCGCCGTTCGAATGGGCAGGCAGCGTTTGGAACAGGGTCACGGTAAAATACCGCACCCGCCCCAGTTTGCCCTGCTCCCTGACCCTTGAATTCCCCGATCTCTGAACAGACCAACCCCTGGCGCTTTTGCGTAGCGCCCATGATGGACTGGACCACCCGCGAATGCCGGGTGTTTCACCGCCATCTGAGCCGCCATGCGCGGCTGTACACCGAAATGGTGACGGCCAACGCGGTGATTCACGGGGACAGGGACCGTCTGCTGGGCTTCGACGACTGCGAGCATCCGGTGGCCCTGCAGCTGGGCGGCAGTGATCCCGCCGCGCTGGCGCAGGCGGCCCGCATCGGTGCGGACATGGGTTATGACGAGATCAACCTGAACTGCGGCTGCCCGAGCGATCGGGTGCGCAGCGGTCGCTTTGGCGCCTGCCTGCTGGCCGAGCCCCGGCTGGTGGCCGATTGCGTGGCGGCCATGCGGGCCGCCGTGGACATCCCGGTGACGGTCAAGACCCGGCTGGGCATCGACGATCTCGACAACGACGAGCACCTCGGCCATTTCATCGAAACGGTGGCCGCCGCCGGCTGCGAGGTGTTCATCCTGCATGCCCGCAAGGCCTGGCTGAATGGATTGAGCCCGAAGGAAAACCGTGAGGTGCCGCCACTGCAGTACGAGCGGGTGCATGGCATGAAGCAGCGCTTTCCGCAGCTGTGCATCGTGATCAATGGCGGCATCGACACGCTGGATGCCGCCGAGCAGCAACTGGGCGCAGTGGATGGCGTGATGCTCGGCCGCGCCGCCTACAAGGATCCCTATCTGCTAGCGCAGGTCGACCAGCGCCTGTTCGGCGCGCAGGCGGGCAGCCCCAGCCGTGATGAGGTGGTGGAGGGCCTGCTGCATTTTGTCGCCCGGGAGCAAGATCGCGGCATGGCGGTCAAACACGTGAGCCGGCACATGCTCGGCCTATACAATGGTCGCCCCGGCGCCCGCGTCTGGCGTCGGCGGCTCTCACAACCGCAATCCGGCTGCGGTGTGGCGCATATCCGCCACGCCCTGGCCGCCGTTCAATAAGAGGACACTCCATGCTGGCACGCGCGGCCTCCTGGCGCTTTGTTTTTTCGCGGCTTTCGCCGCTTCTACTGGGAATCATCATGAGTTCACAAGCTGCGGCGGGCACCCTCGTCGACATCCAGACCAACCGCGGTTTGATCCGTGTGGAACTGGCCGATGACAAGGCGCCGGCCACGGTCGACAATTTCCTGCGCTACGTGGATCAGGGTTACTACGACGGCACCATTTTTCACCGCATCATTGCCGGATTCATGATCCAGGGCGGGGGCTACACCGAAGATTTCGGCCGCAAGGATACGGCCGAGCCGATCCAGAACGAGGCGGATAACGGCCTGAAGAATGCGCGCGGCAGCATCGCCATGGCGCGCACCGGTGATCCGCACTCGGCCACCGCCCAGTTCTTCATCAACCACGCGGACAACGGCAATCTGGATCACCGCGGCAAGACCCCGCATGGCTGGGGCTATGCCGTGTTCGGCGCCGTGGTCGAGGGCATGGACGTGGTGGATGCGATTGCCACCCTGCCGACCGGTCCTGCCGGGCCGTTCCGCAGCGACGTGCCGAAAAGCCCGGTGGTGATCGAAAGCATCCGTCGGATCAGCCCGGACGCGCCGGCCGAAGCCGCCTCCTGAGTGCGCGGCCGTCATGG
>JBFKXW010000409.1:0-2523 GCA_041637915.1 Pseudomonadales bacterium
CCGGGCCCGGGCTGGGCGTGCGGATTCTCGGTGAAGTCAAAAAGGAGTTCGCGGACCTGCTCCGGCGCGCAGACCATATCTTCCTCGAGGAACTGCGTGCAGCAGACCTGTACGATAAAACCAGTCAGGCCTTCGCAGTATTTCTGCCGGTTCGCTCGGTCGGCGTCATGGGCGATGCGCGCCGCTACGAGTACGTGGTTGCCCTGCGCGCGGTGGAAACGATCGACTTCATGACGGCCCGCTGGGCGCACCTGCCCTATGAATTTCTGGAGCATGTCAGCACCCGCATCATCAACGAAGTGGATGGCGTGTCGCGTGTGACCTACGACGTTTCCAGCAAACCGCCCGCCACGATCGAGTGGGAATGAGGGAGCGGTTTCAGCCTTCTTGTGGGAATGCGCGATTCCACGGCCCGTCCAGCATCAATCAGTGAACCCCCGGTATGCGGAAGCCCTTTGTTGGGGGATGTCTGGCGTGCGTTTCGACGCCAACCTTGGTGTTGGCCCGGGACGTCCGCAGATAATTGAAATACAGGCATTGAGTATGTATGATCTGCGCAATTTTTAAACTTATAATCATGGTATGAATGCCGGATCAGGAAATGCCCCGGCGTGGCAACACCTTCCCCTGATGGATGTGGAGGCCATTGAGAGCGAGTTTCGGCGAAGCCACGTGCGAATCGAACCACCTCGGGAACTCTGGTACGTCGAATCGACTACCGAAGCGCACAGGGTGGTTCTGGCCTTGTCGCCTGTGGACATCGATAGCTCCCACGATGTTCGCATCGTGGATATGGGGTACGACGGGCTCGCGATCGCAACAGGAGCGCGCCTGCATCCAGGTGATCTGGTGGAGGTGGTCGCCCGGGATTCTTCCAAGCACAAGATCTTGTTTCGGGAGACACTGGAGATCAAGAACGTTCGCAGCAGGAAAATAGAGATAGATTCGGGCCGACGACTGTCCGTGTTTGGTTCTGAGTCCCTGCACAAGAAACATAGTTGGCTTTACAAAACGTTACTCGACAGTTACTCCATGACCCACGGCGGCGGTCGTTGACCCGAGGGAAGTGCTGCGGCAATGGTCACGCGACGGTATCCCGAATGGTCGGATGCCGTGACGATTGAACGTCTGTGCGGATTTTTGGTGGCAGCCTGCCAGAAAATGGGTGATCTGGACTGAGACCCTGGTGCTATTTCGTTGCTCCACAAGCCTGCTCGCTGGTTATTAGAAGCTCGCCGGTGCGATGGGAGAAGACCCTCGTCGCTACGAGTACGTCCTGTCCCCGCGCGCGATCGCGATGGAGACGATCGACTTCCCGACCGCCCGCCGTTGCTGTCGAACGCTGCGGACGGTGTCGTTGCGACGAGGCGATGGTCGCTTCAGTTGCATGGGCAGAAAGGATGGGTGCGCTGGCCGTATGCCGCGGTTGCTGGAATGCAGGAATTGCCGGTCGGGTGCGTGTGCGGAGGGTGATTTACCGCTCGCGGGGATTGAGGAGGTCGTGCCGCTGGGCGGCGGCGTGTGCGTCCTCGCTGAATTCCGGGAACGGCGCGTGCGGGTTGGCGAAGGCAACGTCCAGTTCGTTCAGGCAGTAGATCAGGTTGCCGACGATTGCCTCCTGCTTTTCGGGGTCGCAGCTTGGATGGGCGATTGCACGGTCCAGTGCCTTGGACAATTCCACCTGGAAACGCACGCGACGGATGAATTCGCTGCGGGTGCGAGTGTAGTCGTCTTCTTCCATGTGAATCTGCGAAGTCAGGTGAAGGGTCGATCGAGAGAACACGCACAATGTACCCGAAAAGTGTATTGTGGGAAACCAGGTTCTGCCAAGTGGTTGATTTTTGGAGAATTGAGCGCGGCGACTGGTAGCGTAATGACCAATGATGCGGGGTGGGCGGTTTCTTTTGCCGCACCAACCGGACGAGGGGGAAGGGTGGAAGACTGGATGGGGGAGCCTCCCCGGCCGGGGGATGAGGACTGGATGCAGATCGCCCTCGGCGAGGCGGAAGCGGGCGCGGCCATGGGCGAAGTCCCGGTGGGTGCGGTCGTCGTACTGCGGAATGAATGCATCGGCCGCGGTTTCAATCAGCCGGTCTCTGCGCGCGACCCGTCCGCGCATGCGGAAATCGTCGCCCTGCGGGCAGCGGCCCAATATCTGGAAAACTACCGGCTGCTGGATGCGACCCTGTATTGCACCATTGAGCCGTGCGCCATGTGTGCCGGCGCACTGCTGCATGCGCGGATCGGCCGGCTCGTTTTCGGGGCTCCGGAGCCCAAGGCGGGGGCGGTCTGCAGTCACATTCACCTGCTACAGCAGTGTCACACCAACTGGAAGGTTCCCTTTACCGGCAGGGTGCTGGCGGAGCAGTGTGGCGCCCTGATGCGGGATTTCTTTGCCGCACGTCGCTAGAGAATTGATGGAGACAGGTCAAACAGCAGCGGTTCCTCGGGTACATCCGGCGGTACAGCATCGGGTTGCTGGTCCTCCAGGGGGCGCATCCAGACCAGCACATCGTAGTAGCG
>JBFKXW010000410.1:0-2521 GCA_041637915.1 Pseudomonadales bacterium
GGCGGCTCGCAATTTCTGGGCGACGGGGTAAGCTGGATTCGTCATGGAAGTCAGCATCCTGTTTGTTTGCAGCCAGTCCGGAGCCCGCTCCCGCTTTGCCCATGCCTACGCCCGGCGATTGCTGGGCGATGAGGCCCGGATTGAATGCGCGGGTTTTCAGCAGGGGGAATTCGGCCCGTTGATCCGCCGCATCATGGACGAAGACGGAATTTCGTTTCCGCTGGAATCGCCGAAGACGGTCTTCGAGCATTTCGCCGCGGGGCAGGAATTCGATTACGTGGTGTTCCTGTGCGACACGGCGATGATGGACCTGTGTCAGTTGTTGCAGAGCGATGTCAACGAACTGTTCAATCAGGGCGAAGTGCTGGTGCGCTGGGCTGTGCCCCCGTTCAGCGACCTGACCGGCAGTGACGAGGAACGCCTGCACGGTGCGCGCGCGATCCGGGACGGTATTCGCAGAAAAGTCGAGGAGCTGGCCGTACAGCTTCGCAATGGCACAATAGAGCCCAGCACAGACTGGAAATGCTGAGTATGGTGATTCTCAGAGCCGGTCGATCGGAAAGAACGCCCCGTCGCTCCAGACGCCGAGCCAGTCCTCACCCTCTCGCGATTCGGGCACACCGATTTCCACCAGCCGGTAAAAAACATTGCGGTGCACCAGCGCCTCCAGCGCTGCGCGCACGTGCAGGTAGGGACGTGGCTCCCGTGTGTCCGGGTCTACCGCCACGCGCAACGGGTGCTCGGGGCCGGCCCGGACCACGTCACCGACGTTGGTGGTGAACACCAGCACCTGCTCCCGACCGGTGCCGGCCACCTCGACATCAATGGCAATGAACGGCGCATCCTCCACCTGGATGCGACATTTCTCCACCGGCGTCACCAGGTAGTAATGGCCATCCCCATCACGCCGCAGGATGGTCGCAAACAGATCCACCATTGCCTTCCGGCCAATCGGCGAATTGCGGTAGTGCCAGCTGCCGTCCCGCCGGATCACCAGTTCCATTTCGCCACAGTAATCCGGATTCCAGGACTCCACGGGTGGAATCTTTCGCTGACCGGACTCCTTGGAAAGACGCTGGATGCGCGCCGCGATCTTGAAGGGGTCAGGGGTTTCTTCAGCCATGCCTGCAGGGTACCCCGCGCCCTGCCCGACTGCCAGCGCCCCCGCGCTTACCAGTACTGGTAGCGGTTGCGGGCAGCCAACTCGCCCGAGGCGACCGGGGAAAGGGAGCCTGCATACGACGCCAGTGCAGACTCCATCACAGTGTCAGGACGGTCACCGATCAGCGTAAGCCAACCACTCTGGCCTTCCACCCGTGCCGACTCCACCAACTCGCCGGTTCTCGCATCGGCAATTACAACGCGCAGTGCCACCTGATCCCGGCCAAGTTCATCGTACGAACGGCTGCGCAGCCAGAGCACGAATGCGCGCGCCTGTTCATGGGTCCATTCGGCGGCCTGTTCTCCGGCTTTCAGTGCACGCACCTGCAGACGGGAGAGCTTTTCCTCGGTCATCCGACCGCGCACCTTCCACAGCTCCACCTGCGATTCGGTCTGTGCCTCCTGCCAGCGGTAGTAGTCATCGCGACGCAGCGCGGCTTCATCCCGTGCCCTTTGCTCCTGCTGGCGGGCCCGCACCATCGCTGTTTCCTCTGCCGGGGTCGGGATCGGATCCTGCACGCGCGTGTCGCGACGCTGCCACCAGGCTTTCAACTCTGACCACGTGCCGATATCGTCGTCCCATACCACCAGGCTCGGATAAATCACAAAGTCCGCACCGTAATCACGGGCGCTTTCCAGTGCGAGTCGCAGGGACTCTGTATGCTCACCCTGCCACACGGCTGCGAAGCGCGGCGCAAAGGCACGGTAGCTGGCTGTTGCGATGCGCTTGTAATCGGCCTCCTCGACGCGAATCGCAGGCAGCGTCTGGGCGATATACAGGGTACTGTTCGGCGCCAGGGTGTAGTGCCGGGGCCGGTGCAAGGCATTGTTCTCCAGGATCCGGAAATCGCGTGCCAGCGAGACCCCCTCATCCAGTACATGCATCGGATGGATGCAACCGGCGAGCGTGCCGGCCAGTATCATCAGGCCCATGCTGCGCAGGACCCGACGGGCTGGGTGTGGAAAATTCATCACGACACGATGCTCCAGTCTTCTGTCTACCCACTCAGTCAGCAAGAAGCGTGCCCTGATTTCAGACAGGAAATGGACTGTAAAGCCAAGTCAAGCGGCAAGATCCTGCCGCGCGGGCGGCAGTGTCAGCCGCCCAGCGACCGCATGCTGGCAATCATCCCGGAGAAACGTACCGGCTGTTTGTCGGCCAGTACGCCGGGCAGGAGCCCACCCAGACGAGCCAGGGCCATCGCATCGGACATGCGCAGCAAGGGGCTGATGTCCTCGGATCGGGTGTTGCTCAGACAACCATAGAGCCGGCCCTGTGCGGTCAGACGGAGGCGGTCACAGCCCGCGCAGAACGGCGCGCTGACGTTGGGGATCACGCCGATCGACCCGCCGGCATCCC
>JBFKXW010000411.1:0-2517 GCA_041637915.1 Pseudomonadales bacterium
ACACTGATCATCGGCGCCGGGGTCATCGGCCTCGCCTGCGCGCGGCGGCTCGCCCTGGAGGGTCAGGAGGTCATCATCCTGGAGCGCAACGACCGGTTTGGCGAGGAAAGCAGCGCACATAACAGCGAGGTCATCCACGCGGGGCTGTACTACCCACCGGGTAGCTGGAAAGCCCGACTGTGCGCGCAGGGTCGTGCCTTGCTGTATGACTATTGCTCAGACCACCCGGTTTCGTTTCGAAAGACAGGAAAGTGGATTGTCGCGTCCTCCCCGGCGGACGTGGTGCAACTGGAGACGATCGCCTTACGGGCCGAAAAGCTGGGCGTGCCGATCGACCGGGTGACGCCGGACCGGTTGCGTGCAGAGGAGCCGGCCCTGCAAGCGGTTGCTGCGTTGGAGTCACCGGAAACCGGCATCATCGACAGCCATGCACTGATGGTCTCGTTGCTCGGCGATGCTGAGCGTGCCGGGGCGCAGCTGGTGACGCATGCGGAAGTCATGGAGCTGGTGCCGGAACGCGCGGGCATTCGGGTGAAATATCGGCAGGATGGTGAGCACGAGCTGGTTGCCATGTCGGTAGTCAACGCAGCCGGACATGGGGCTGTACCGATCGCGCTGGATGCGGTGGGCATGCTGACCGGCAAGCTTCCTCCGCCTGCATACGCGAGGGGCAATTACTTTTCCTGTCGTGGGAAGAGCCCTTTCCAGCGCCTCATCTACCCGATCCCGGAGCAGGGCGGTCTGGGTATCCATCTCACGCTGGATTTGGCGGGTCACGCGCGCTTCGGGCCGGATGTGGAGTGGGTGGAAAGCGTGGACTATGCAGTGAATGCGTCCCGCAGGGAGGCATTCCTGCAATCCATTCGTCGGTATTGGCCGGAGATTGATGCGGAGCGCCTGCAACCTGCTTATGCGGGGGTGCGCCCCTGGCTGGGAACGCCGGATCATCGCCACGAGGACTTTATGATTCTCGGTCCGAACGACCATGGCATTCCGGGCCTGGTGCACCTGCTGGGTATTGATTCGCCGGGCCTGACCTGCTGCCTGTCACTCGCCGATGCAGTGACCGCCATGTTGAGCGACTAAAACGCGTGCAGGAGCGGCGCTAGCCGCGATCAGCGCCCACCGGTATCGCGGTGTGGGTATCGCGATTTGAGTATCGCGATGTCGGTGGACGACCGGCGTTCACCTCGTTGGTGTCCAGTAACGGCGATTGCGGCGGGGGCAACTCCTACATTCTGCTGCGAAAACATGGGTCGCGGCGGGTGCCGCTTCTGCGGGGCCTCGTCGGATTCTGCACAAAAAAGGCCGCTCATCGAGCGGCCTTGTCAGGAATCGGTGCAGCCAATCAGCCCAAGGTGAAGAATTCACCCAGGCGCGTTGCCAGCATCATGTCGCCTTCTGCGCGCAGCTGACCGGCCATGAATGCCTGCATGCCGTCGGTTTCGCCGCCGATGATGCCGCCGAGGGTTTCTTCGTTCATGATCAGGGTGACGCTCGGTGCATCGGCTTCGCCCTGGTCGATCGCGCAGGTGCCGTCCTTGATCGTGATGTGGAAATTTTCACCGTCTTCGATGTTGAACTGGAAGATATGATCCGCGCCCGCTGCTGCGTCCGCGTTGAACTTCTCCTGCATGCCGTTGGCAATATCCATTACACCCATGATTTGTTCCTGTTTTCTGTGTGGCGGTTCCAGGCACGCGGAGCGCCGGGATCATTGTCGCGGGCTGTCACGCCCGCCCTGTGCGGCCGGACTGCAGCGTCAGCGGCTCCGACCGATCGCCTTGGATTCTGGCACAGGGTCGGGGTGGTATCAAACGCTTGTTAGAACACGCTCTGGATTGCTGTCCGAAAGGGCAAGCCGGGTATCAGTGGCACGAACAGGGACGCGACCAGCCCGGTTCCCTATAATGCCCTACATCATTTTCCGGGTAGAAATCGGCAGTTACCACGCATGTGCGATACCCAGGTCATCCTGCGAGATGGCGTCACCTGGCTGGCCAAGAACAGCGATCGGGAGCCCAGTGAAGCGCAGTATGTGGTGCGCCTGCCCGCTGTGCGGGGCGACCGTTCCACCATGGTGCGCCTGACCTACCAGACGGTGCCGCAGGTGTCGGACCGTCATGCGGTGATTCTCAGCAAGCCGTTCTGGATCTGGGGTGCCGAGATGGGCGTCAACGATCAGGGTGTGGCGATTGGCAATGAGGCGATTTTCAGCAAGCTGATCGACCGTGAGAAGGAATCCCTGCTGGGGATGGACCTGTTGCGTCTCGGGCTGGAGCGTGGCGACACGGCGGAAGCCGCACTGCGCGTGATCACGGGTCTGCTGGAGCAGTTCGGGCAGGGCGGGCCGGCCGGATACCGGGACAAATCATTTCGCTACGACAACAGCTTCCTGATCGCCGATGCACAGCAGGCCTGGGTGCTGGAAACGGCCGGCCAGCACTGGGCGGCCAAAAAACTGGAACACGGTGCATGCTGCACGCACTGGGCGATTTCCAATTGCCTGACGCTGGA
>JBFKXW010000412.1:0-2490 GCA_041637915.1 Pseudomonadales bacterium
CGGAGGGAACCGCTTTCATTTCGCCGCAAGTTCCTGCCGCAACACGTCGATGACCTGCATCATGTCAGCCGGGATCGGCGCAGTAAACTGCATTGGCTGGCCGTTTCCCGGGTGCACAAACCCAAGCTGTTCCGCATGCAATGCCTGACGGCGGAATGTCTGCAGGACGTCCCGCGTGGCGGGGTCACTGCCCGCCGGCATCCTGTGGCGTCCACCGTACTGCGGATCCCCCACCACGGGGTGGTGAATGTGTGCCATGTGTACGCGGATCTGGTGGGTACGGCCGGTTTCCAGCAAACAGGTCAGCACCGTGTGACCGGTAAGACGCTCGCGCAACCGGTAGTGGGTCACGGCCGGCTTGCCACCCGGAATCACGGCCATGTTTTTGCGCTGCCGGGGGTGCCGGCCGATCGGCGCATCGACGGTACCGCCTCCGGTCACCTGCCCATGCACCAGCACCACATACTGTCTGTGCACATCCCGGGCCTGCAGCGCGCGGACCAGCGCATGGTGCGCCGCCAGCGTGCGCGCCACCACCAGCAGGCCGGAGGTGTCCTTGTCGAGTCGGTGGATGATTCCTGCACGCGGCAGCGTCGCCAGTTCCGGGAACGCAGCCAGCAGGTGATTGACCAGCGTGTCATCCCGGTGACCGGCCGCCGGGTGTACCACCACGCCGGGCGCCTTGTTCAGCACAATCAGGTGCTCATCGGCATGCACGACATCCAGCACCCCAGCCGCGGCGGTCCACGACTCATCCGGCTGCGGCTCGGCATCCAGCGCCAGCTCACTGCCGGCGGCGACCGGGTCGCGCGGCCGCAGCGTCGCGCCATCCACCCGCAGGTCACCGGCCCGAATCCATGCCTGCAGGCGGGCCCGCGAATAGTCCGGAAACAGCCGGGCAGCGGCCTGATCCAGACGCAGGCCGGCACACGCTTCTGGCACCGACTGCCGCAGCCGGATGCGCTGATTTTCGCTCACGCCCCCATCCTTTTTGTTTCTGGTGGTTCACTATGCTTACAATACGGCCGGCGCCCGGCAACCATGAGGTGTCGTCGCCCCAAGGGAATGCCCCACCAGCCAGACGGAAACCTGCACATGCCCCGCTTTCGCCCCCTGCTCCTGATCGCATCACTGGCGCTGCTGGCCGGTTGTGGACCGCTCAGCGACATCGTTTCCACACCCTCCGACGAGGAACTGGGGCTTGAGAAAACCGAGGAGCAATACTACCTCGAGGCACGCGAGCATCTGGACAAATCCAGCTTTGAAGCGGCGATTGAAGCCCTGAATGACCTGGAATCACGCTACCCGTTCGGCCGTTATGCCGAGCAGGCCCAGCTCGAGCTGATCTACGCGCACTACCGGAACTTCGAACCCGAGGCTGCCCGCGCGGCAGCGGAGCGCTTCATCCGGCTGCATCCGCGTCACCCGCGGGTCGACTACGCCTACTATATGCGCGGGCTGGCCACGTTCGTTGAGGGCCGCGGCCTGTTTGAGCGATTTCTGCCCACCGACCTGACCCGGCGCGACCCGGGCGCGGCACGGGATTCCTTCGCGTACTTTGCCCAGTTGCTGGCACGCTTCCCGAACAGCCCCTATGCGCCCGACGCAGAAGCACGCATGATCTACCTGCGTAACCTGCTGTCGCGCTACGAGATTCATGTGGCCTACTTCTATCTGCAGCGGCAGGCTTACCTCGCTGCGGCCAACCGGGGTCGCTATGTCATCGAAAACTACCAGCAGACGCCGGCTGTGCCGGACGCACTGGCCATTCTCGCGGAGGCCTATCTGCAACTGGGCATGAAGGACCTGGCGGAGAACTCTCTGGCCACCCTGCGGCTGAACTACCCCAACCATCCGGCGCTGGATGAAAATGGTAATTACCGGGTCGAGCGCATGATCCAGCCCCCCTCGGATGACTGGCTGTACATTCTTTCCTTTGGCCTGTTCGGTGGCCCGGACGAGGAAGCAGAGCCTTGGGAACCGGGTCCGGAATACCAGAATCCGGACGCGGACCTGGCGCGCCCGCCGGCAGCCGACCAGCAGCAGGGCTGAAGCAGCGCCCTAGTGCCCGGGTTCCCAGCCATTGGTGATGGGATAGCGCCGGTCCCGGCCAAACGCCCTTCTTGAAATCCGCACACCGATCGGTGCCTGCCTGCGTTTGTACTCGTTACGATCGACCATCCGCACCACCCGATACACGGTTTCCGCATCGAAGCCCGCGGCAATGACCGACTCTGCGCTTTCATCCTGCTCGATATAGCGCTCGAGGATGGCATCCAGCAGATCGTAATCCGGCAGGCTGTCGCTGTCCTGCTGGTCGGGCGCCAGCTCGGCGGACGGCGGCCGGTCGATGACGCGCTGCGGGATCACGACACCACGCTGATTGCGATGGGTTGCGAGCCTGTACACGAGCGTTTTCGGCACATCTTTCAGGACATCAAAGCCGCCCGCCATATCCCCGTAAAGGGTGGCATAGCCCACAGCCATCTC
>JBFKXW010000413.1:0-2450 GCA_041637915.1 Pseudomonadales bacterium
CGCCGCCATGCGCAAAGGCGATTCTCAGGCCCGGCAAACGCTCGAATACGCCCCCGAAGATCATGGAGCAAATGGAGAGTGCGGTTTCTGCGGGCATGCCAACCAGCCAGGGCAGCCAGTATTTACCCATGCGTTCCCGTCCGAGCATTTCCCAGGGGTGTACAAAGACTGCGGCCCCGAGTTCCCGGGCGACTTCAAATACAGGAAACAGGCTGGGGTGATCCAGGTTGAGCCCGTTGACATGGGTGCCGATCTGCACCCCCGCAAGCCCCAGTTCCTGCATACAGCGCTGCAGTTCCAGTATAGCGCGATCGGGATCCTGCATCGGCAGCGTACCAAGCCCGACGAAGCGCTTCGGGTGCTGCGTGACCAGCCCGGCGATGTGGTCGTTGAGAAACATCGAGAGATTGTGGGTATCGGCGGGTTTTGCCCAGTAGCTGAACATGACCGGTACCGTGGAAAGCACCTGCACATCCACGCCATGCGTGTCGCAATCACCGATGCGCACCTGTGGATCCCAGCAGTTGTCGCAGATCTCCCTGAACTGTTCGCCATCGCGCATCATGCGTGCGCAACCGGGGCCGCTGTGCTCCAGCTGTATCCAGCCCCCGTACCCGTAACGGCTGGCCAGGTCCGGCCAGTCCCTGGGCAGCACATGGGTATGAATATCAATTTTCAATGTTTGCCCCGGGGGTTGCGGGTGCGGGCATCACCGTTCCGCAGTTGTCGCAGGTGCGCAGCTGTTCGTCTGCGTAGAAACGCTCGAATAACGGTGCCAGCTGGGTCTCGATATTTTCCAGGTGAAAATATTTTTCGTACAGCTTGTGATCGCAGTTATCGCAGAACCAAAGAAAGCCATCCTGCTCATGCGCGGCACGCGGCCGTTCAACCACCAGGCCCACCGTATCGGCGAACCTCTGCGGTGAGTGCGGCATGCCGGGCGGCAGCAGAAAGACTTCGCCTTCGCGAATCGGGATATCCACGCGTCGCCCGTCCTGAATCGTTTTCAGCAGCATGTCGCCTTCCAGCTGATAAAAGAACTCCTCGCCGGGATCATCGTGGTAGTCCTTGCGTGAGTTCGGTCCGCCCACGACCATGACAATGAACTCGGCGTCCTCGAAAACCTGCTTGTTGCAGACCGGCGGGCGCAATGCGTCGCGGTGATCCTCAATCCATTTTCTGAAGTTGAACGGCTTCAGTTCGCGCATCTCTGTCTCCTGAATCTGGCGCGGCAGCCGGGCCGCGCATTACACCGTGGCGATACACTTGAGTTCAATGGCGATCGGCGTGGGCAGCCGATTGACTTCCAGCGTCGTCCTGCATGGCGGGTCAGCTGTGAAGTGTTCGCTCCATATGCGGTTATAAACTTCAAAATCGCGCCGGATGTCCGTGAGATAAACCGTTACGTCCACCAGCTGTTCCCAGCTCGAGCCAGACGCCTCGAGTACGGCGCGGACGTTGGCAAAAACTGCCTTGCACTGGGCCGCGATGTCGTAATCCCGGACCTGCCCGTCCGCGCCGAGGACGACGCCCGGGATCTTGTCAGTGCCCGGGCTGCGCGGCCCGATGCCTGACAGGAACAGGAGGTCACCAACGCGCCGGGCGTGTGGATAGTCGCCGACCGGGGCCGGCGCATTCGCTGTCCCGATGGACTGAGATTTGCTTTTCATACCGCGGCCTCAGTGCTCGATGCTGATACATACATTCTTAGCTTCGGTGAAGAAGCGCAGCGCTTCGAAACCGCCTTCCCTTCCCACACCCGAATGCTTGAAGCCGCCCATCGGCGTGCGCAGGTCACGCAGCATCCAGCAGTTGACCCACACCAAACCGGACTGGAGACGCCCCGCGACACGATGACAACGCGAAACGTCGTTGCTCCAGACGGAGGCTGCCAGCCCGTACTCGGTGCCATTGGCGATCGCGAGCGCCTCGTCTTCGGTGTCGAATGGCAGCAGGGTGACGACGGGTCCGAAAATTTCTTCCTGGTTTGTCCGGCAAGCGGGACCGAGACCCTCGATCACGGTGGGCTGTATGAACCAGCCCCCTGCACAGCGACCGTCCAGCCTGAGTTGCCGGCCGCCACACAGAATTTTGCCGCCCTCGTTTTCGGCGGTTGCGATGGCGGCCATGATCTTTTTGCAATGCTGCTCTGAAACGACCGCCCCCTGATCGGTGTCCTCTGCCAGTGGGTCGCCCACGGTCAGCGCGCTCGCGCGTGCCACGAAGGCATCGCGAAATTCGGCATAGATCCTGCGTTCCACCAGGATGCGTGAGCCGCACAGGCAGATCTGGCCCTGGTTAGAGAATGCGGCCTGCAGTGCGCCGGCCACCGCTTTGTCGAAGTCGCAGTCAGCAAAGACCAGGGTGGGGTTCTTACCACCCAGTTCCAGCGACAGCTTTTTGAACATGGGTCCGGCCCGGGCTGCGATATCGGCACCGGTAAGCGTGCC
>JBFKXW010000414.1:0-2448 GCA_041637915.1 Pseudomonadales bacterium
AACATGCCGGAATCATCCAGGCATTTTCCGAACTGGAAGATCAACTGGACGTGCTGATCGTCGATACCGCCGCCGGTATTGGAGAAATGGTGACCAGTTTTGTCTCAGCGGTCCATGAGGTGATCGTGGTCGTATGCGATGAACCGACTTCCATCACGGATGCTTACGCGCTGATGAAGGTGGCGAGTCAGGAATTCGGAGTCCGGCGCTTCCGGATTCTGATCAACATGGTGCGCACCGAACAGGAGGCCAAGGCGGTCTTTGCTAAACTGATCCGGGTTACGGACCGCTTCCTGGATGTGGCGCTGCAGTATGTCGGATGGGTTCCTTTCGATGACCACCTGCGCAAGGCCGTGCAGCGTCAGAAGCCGGTATTCGAAGCCAGCCCGACGGCGCCGGCCGCGCGGGCATTCCGCGAACTGGCCGAGCAGGTCGATCGCTGGCCGCTGCCAAGTGGTCCGCGCGGACACCTGGAATTCTTTGTCGAGCAGCTGGTGGGCGCCGGGAGTGCCTGATGAGTGCGCTGGCAGCCGTTGCAACCTACGAGTCGATGCAGATGCACTCGCCGAATGAACTGATTGAACAGCACGCGGCCCTGGTGAAACGCATCGCGCATCACCTGCTGATGCGCCTGCCGGCCAGCGTGCAGGTGGATGACCTGATCCAGTCCGGCATGATCGGGTTGCTGGAGGCAGCCAGCAAATTCGATGACAGCAAGGGCGCCAGTTTCGAGACCTACGCCGGGATTCGCATCCGCGGCGCCATGCTGGACGAGATCCGCAAGGGCGACTGGGTGCCACGCTCGGTGCACCGCAATGCCCGGCGCGTTTCCGAGGCGATCAAAGCGGTGGAAGGCCGTACCGGCCGCGATGCACACGACAAGGAAGTGGCCCAGGAAATGGGTGTAAGCATCGAGGAATACAACAGCATGCTGCAGGATGCGGCGGGCGGCCGTCTGTTCGGTTTCGATGATATTGCCGGTGCCGAGGAGACCCTGTCGGACGGTCTGGACGGGCCGCGCGCCGGGCCTTTTGAAGAGGTCGCCGAGGGCAACTTCCAGGACCACCTCGCCGACGCCATTCGGAACCTGCCGGAGCGCGAGCGGCTGGTGCTGGCGCTGTACTACGACGAAGAACTCAATCTCAAGGAAATTGGCGCGGTGCTGGGCGTCAGCGAAAGCCGGGTGTGTCAGATTCACAGCCAGGCTGCAGCCCGTCTGCGTGGACGACTGCAGGACTGGCACTGACCCCATGCTGCCGGTTTTCCGGCAGTTCAAGAACCTGCCGTCTGTCTGTTCGCGCTGTGGCTTGGTGTTTGGCAGTCTATATACTGTTGTGCAGGATGCAGAAGCGCAGGTTGCCGACTAGACTTTCCAACGGGCGGAGGGCCCCTGGAATGGATCAGGCACACCTGCTTCAAGGGAGTCGGGGAGGCCGTTTTTGGACAAGAACATGAAGATACTCGTCGTGGATGATTTTTCCACGATGCGTCGTATCGTGAAGAATCTGCTCAGGGATCTCGGGTTCAACAATACCCATGAGGCAGACGATGGAACCACGGCACTGCCGATGTTGCAGAAGGGTGATTTTGATTTCCTGGTCACCGACTGGAATATGCCGGGCATGAGCGGCATCGACCTGCTCAAGGCCGTGCGCGCGGATGCCAAACTGGCCAACCTGCCGGTCCTGATGGTCACCGCCGAAGCCAAGCGCGAGCAGATCGTCGAAGCGGCGCAGGCCGGTGTCAATGGCTACGTCATCAAGCCGTTTACCGCGGCAACCCTCAAGGAAAAGATCGAGAAAATATTTGAGCGAGTGAACGGGTAAGCCCGTCCCCAGATGCCAAGAGGTGTGGAGCGAATGTCGGAAGTAGCAGGCCAGGACTTTTCATCCACACTCAAAGACAGTGCTTCGACCCTGCTCAATGAACTGGAGCAGGGAAATTTCACTGCCGCATTGCGCGTGATTCATCAGATCAATGCCGCCCGCGAGGAATCGCTTTACCATGAGGTCGGCAAGCTGACGCGCGGCCTGCATGATGCCATCGTCAATTTTCAGATCGATGTCCTGTCTCGCGGCGGCGCTGGAGCCGGCGAAAAGGGGTCCGAGTTTCATGACGCTTCCGAACGACTCAACTATGTGATCGAGCTCACCGAGAACGCGGCCAACCGCACCATGGACATGGTGGATGACTGCATGCCGGTGGCGAGCCAGCTGGGCCAGGCTGCCGAGAAACTGCGCGGGGACTGGCAGCGGCTCGGCAAGCGCGAACTGGAACCGGGCGAGTTCCGCGAGCTCTACAAGCGGATCGATGATTTCCTTGATTACACGCTCAGTCAGTCCTCGTCGCTGCATAACGGGCTGTCGAACATCCTGGTGGCGCAGGAATATCAGGACCTGACCGGACAGGTGATCAAGCGCGTGATCGGGCTGGTCAAGGACGTCGAGG
>JBFKXW010000415.1:0-2447 GCA_041637915.1 Pseudomonadales bacterium
CACCGAACTGCTGGCGATCCTGACCAACCCGACCGTGGCCTACCTGCTGCTCATGATCGGCATCTACGGCCTGATCCTGGAGGGATACAGCCCCGGCGCCCTGGTTCCGGGCGTGGTCGGCGCCATCTGCCTGTTGCTGGCCCTGTTCGCGCTGCAATTGCTGCCCGTCAATTACACCGGCCTGGCGCTGATCATCCTCGGGCTGTTACTGATGATCGCCGAAGGTTTCATGCCCAGTTTCGGCATCCTCGGGTTTGGCGGTGTCGCTGCTTTCGTGATTGGCTCGATCATGCTGCTGGATACCGATGTGCCCGGTTATCAGGTACCACTCGCGCTGGTCACCGGAATCGCCAGCGCCGCGGTGCTGCTGATCGCCATGACCATGTACCTGCTGTTGCGCTCCCGCCGGCGCACGTTGGTCACCGGTCGCGAAACACTGGTCGGTGCCTCGGTGGAGGCGATCGAGGACTTCTCGGGCGAGGGCTCGGTCTGGTTGCATGGCGAACGCTGGACCGCCGAGTGCGCGCGGAGCGTGCAAAAGGGGCAGAAGCTCACGATCACAGCACGCGACGGCCTGCGGTTGACGGTAGAACCGGCCGCGGAAACGGAAACAACAGAGGATGAACAATCATGATCGCAAATTTTGGTGGCGTCTTCCTGGTCCTGGTGATCGCCTTCCTGGCCGCGGCGATCCGCGTCCTGCCCGAGTACGAGCGCGGCGTCGTTTTCACGCTCGGGCGTTTCACCGGCGTCAAGGGGCCGGGCCTGATTCTCCTCATTCCGATCGTCCAGCGCATGGTGCGCGTGGACCTGCGGGTGATTGTCATGGATGTGCCGACCCAGGACGTGATCTCCAAGGACAATGTGTCCGTGAAGGTGAACGCCGTGGTATACTTCTACGTCGTCGACCCGGAGCGGGCGATCATCCAGGTGGAACGCTACTACGACGCGGTCAGCCAGCTGGCCCAGACCACGTTGCGATCCGTGCTGGGTCAGCACGAACTCGACGACATGCTGGCTGAACGCGACAAGCTGAACAAGGACATCCAGACCATACTCGACAAGGCCACCGATGCCTGGGGGGTCAAGGTCAACAATGTCGAGATCAAGCACGTCGACCTGGACGAAAGCATGATCCGCGCGATCGCGAGACAGGCCGAGGCGGAACGCTCCCGCCGGGCCAAGATTATTCATGCCGAAGGCGAGGTGCAGGCTTCCGAGAAACTGCGTGACGCCGCGGCCCGGTTGTCCGAACAACCGCAGGCCATGCAACTGCGCTACCTGCAGACCTTGATCGAAGTGGCCGGAGAGAAGAATTCAACCATTGTCTTCCCACTGCCCATGGACCTGATCGAGCCTTTACTGGGGCGGCGAAAACCTTCCGGTGAGGCCGACGCTTGAGGTGAGGAAGCGGTCTGCACGCGAAGAGGCACGCAAGGACATGCCCGCTTACATCGAGTTCTTCCACAACCGGAAACGCCACCATGGCTACCATCGCCCACTGTCTCCAGCGGATTTGGAAAAGCGCTAGTTCAAGCGGCTGAAAGGTGTCCAAAGCACCGGGGGCCAATCAGTTGCAACCGGTCATGCTATCGCTGAAATGCGCATTGCATGGGCAAGGCAAAAAACCTGTTGGCGTCTTGCCCGTCCCCTGCTGCAAATAACCCGACTGTTTCGAGAGTGACCGTCAGGAAGATCACGCTATTCCGATGCGTTCCGCCGGGTGAACCCGCTCCAAATCAATTCACCATCTGCGTGAATACGCACCGAAAATCCCATTGCCAGCAAGCGCGTGGTCACCACGTAGTACATACTGACGGCGCAGGAGGAAAGTGAACAATTGCGGTGCAGCCATTGCGATGTTCGTCCAGGCAAACAGGTAAAACATGACAGGAATGAACAGGATCAGCATGATCCTGATTGCCACCCAGCCCCGGGAAGGTGTCTGTGGAAATACATATGTCATACATTCCCGGTTTTCTGCGAGCGGTTGGTTTGAACTGAGTTGGGTTGATCAATGCGCTCCAGCAACATCTGGGTGGCAACCATAAATATTTCAGCAGGCTTGGGATCGCGGTTGCTTGCCGCCGCTTCCCCGTTCGTGGAAGCGGCGTTGCATGATCTCGACCGCGAATCATCCGTAATGACTGGCTTCGCATTTGGGCATATTTTTCAGCCGCAGAATGCCGAATCGGTGGAAACCTCCGACTCGGAAATCCGTGATGATCTGGCTGAGCCTGTTACAGGTATTTCACCTTTCGAGCGGGTGATCATCAGCGTGACGCCGACGTCGCGCATGGTGTTCCCAATCAGCCTGGAACTGGCTGGCCTGGCTGCTACTCTCGATCGTCCCACGGCTGGGCGGAAAACTCTGCTCCGCAAGGCTCACCCGGATCTTCAGTGGCAGGTCATCGGAAACCATCATTACGGCGAGAGCATGGCAGATC
>JBFKXW010000416.1:0-2439 GCA_041637915.1 Pseudomonadales bacterium
CTTCCGCAAGGACAACGACTACTCGCCTGTGGCGCGCACCAACACCCTGCCGGTCGCCCCGGACAAAGTGCGGATCGCGCTGGTTTCCTGCTCCAGTCATCCGCACGGCTACTTCAATGTGTATGGCATTCTTGCCTCGGATGCGCGTTTCGCCGGGGAAGACGAGCCCGATGTGATTCTGCATCTCGGCGATTACATTTACGAGTACATGCATGGGGAGTACGGGGATGTGCGCGAAAGTGATCCGTTGCATGAGATTGTCACGCTGGATGACTACCGCACCCGCCACAAACAGTACAAGCGCGATGCGGACCTGATGGCCCTGCACCACAAGTACCCGATGATCAATATCTGGGATGACCATGAGTCTGCAGACAACTCCTGGCCCGGCGACGCATTCAATCACCAGCCGGACACCGAAGGCGATTGGGCGACACGCCTGTCCGCCGCCAAGCAGGCCTATTTTGAGTACATCCCCATTCGCCAGACACCGGATGCGGATGGTCGTATTTATCGCCAGTTCAATTTCGGCTCGCTCGCCAACCTGCTGATGCTCGATACCCGACTACAGCGCAATGCCGGGGAGGCTGCCGGCCCGCAGGACCAGGCGGGCATCGCAGACCCGTCCCGTTCGCTGCTGGGAGCCGAGCAGGAGCAATGGCTGGACGAGCAGATGAATGCCAGCAATGCCACCTGGACCCTGTTGGGTCAGCAGATCATGGTGGGTCAGTTGAAGGTCGCGGGTACGCCGGAGAATCCTGCCGTACAGGGCGGGGTCATCTTCAATACCGACCAGTGGGATGGGTACGCCGCCAGCCGGATCAAGCTATGGGACGCCATTGAAAGCGTCAATGCACGGCTTGGCAATGTGGTCGTGCTGACCGGTGATATTCACACCTCCTGGGCCATGGATATCACCCGCGATCCGAACAACATCGCACATTACGATCCGGTCATCGGGCGCGGTTCCATCGCGGTGGAGTTTGTTTGTCCCTCGGTGACCTCACACGGATTGCCCGAACTGGCACCCGTGCAGGATGCTATCCGCACGATGAATCCACATATCAAGTATGTTGATCTGGAACAGCATGGTTATGTGATTCTGGATATCGACCACACCCGGGTGGAGGGCACCTGGTTTTATGTTGACTCGGTGACCACCGAGAACAGTTATACCGAAACAACCGGCCCGACCTATTACTGCGAGGCCAATACGCGGTTCCTGCAGAAAAAGGATTCGCCGATTCCGATCGTGCGGCGAGAGGCGGGTGATGGTGGCGAACCGGCCTGAGCCCATCAGGCACTGAACACCGGCACCGCAGTTTCACGCTGTTTCCGGAAGCCAGGGCGCCGGCCGGGTCGGGAGAGGGCCGTTCCGGTTGCTCAGTTATACTGCCAGGATCATTGCTGGGTTCCTGATGGATGCGCCGAATTGTTGTCGCCAATCCCAAGGGCGGTTCCGGAAAGACGACAGTATCCGTGAATCTGGCGGCCTTTCTGGCCGCCTGCGGCCAGCGCGTGATCCTGGAAGACCACGACCGGCAATCCTGTTGCGAGGATTGGAGCAAGGCGCGGCCGGCATCGCAGGCAGCAGTGCAGGTTCGTGCAGCCCATCGCCGCGACTTCGATCCCGATGCGGGTGACAGTGCTGACTTCGTGGTCATGGATCTGCCCGCAGCTTGTCACGACGACCAACTGGCGGAAAAAATCAGCAGGGCCGATTTGTTGATCATGCCGGTGCTGCCCTCGATCGTTGATTTGCGCTCCATGGTCCGCTTCTGTTTCGAACTCACTCGCCAGCAGGTGCTGGAACGCCCGGGTCTGCGCTACTGTCTGCTCCCGAATCGTGCCAATAAACAGACGATCAGTTTTCGCGAACTGGCAGATTCCCTGGGCAGAATGCGGATGCCCTGCCACACCTATCTGCGTGATTCGCAAAATTATGTGCACGCCATGCGCCAGGGGCTCAGCATCTTTGAACTGCCGACCCGACAGGTCATCCGCGACCTGGTGTTGTGGCAGCCCCTGATCGATTGGGTGTTTCCCGGCGAGTCGGTCTCCGTCTTGCTGGAGGACCGCAGTGACATCGGTATCCGGTGTTCTTTCGAGCGGGCGCAGCGGCGCCAGGACCCCGTCAGTGAACTCCGACTGGAGGTGCCGGACGCTGGCTGATCCCAGTGCGGGGCGGTCGGTGAACACCGTCGGGAACGGTTGAACTATATTAAAAACCAACAGGCTACGGGCCGCCCGCAGGGGGGAGCCGATTCCGCGGGCGTCGGTCCGGGGAGCTGCAACCGGCCTGGCTGGAGAACGCATCACAATGGATGACCGCCTCGTCTGTCTCATCTATCACAGCAGGGCAAAGCCGGCCCTGTGCGAGGATGGCGCGGCGCTGGGGGAACTGTTGCACAGGGCGCGGGATCGCAACGCGTCGCAGGA
>JBFKXW010000417.1:0-2437 GCA_041637915.1 Pseudomonadales bacterium
CGACATGGCCGTGATCGCAGAGGAATACGCCCCAGGCGTGGTCGCTGTCCCCGGCGATCAGTGTATTGTCGAGGTCGAACAGGGCGAGCATGGGGGTGTTCATTTCCAGCCAGGGGATGCCCGCAGAGCATAGAGCAAGCCGCACCATTTGACATCGCGTTGCTGCGATTTGCTGCTTTGTGAAACAATCATTTTTGTATCAGTGTGTTACCGCGGGTTCGCGCAGTTGATTGATTCGGAAGGTTTTCGGGCCAACGTAGGCATCGTGCTCGCCAATGACCGTGAGCAGGTCGTCTTGGCGCGTCGCGCGCGGCAGCCGGATGCCTGGCAGTTCCCACAGGGCGGCATCAACGATGGCGAGAAGCCTGAGGACGCGCTGTACCGTGAACTGCACGAAGAGGTCGGCCTGTATCCGGATGATGTGGAACTGGTCGCGGCCACGCAGGGCTGGTTGCGATATCGTCTGCCGCGCCATCTGATCAGGCGTCGCCAGAAGCCGGTCTGCATTGGTCAGAAGCAGAAGTGGTTCCTGTTGCGCCTGCGTGATTCGGAAAGCCGCATCCGCTTCGACGCGACCCCTCGTCCCGAATTCGACGACTGGCGCTGGGTCAGCTATTGGTACCCGGTGAATCAGGTCATTTCATTTAAACAGGATGTCTACCGGCGTGCGCTGCGGGAACTCTCGCCGCACCTGTTCGAGCAGCGTCCGAAGCGTCGTTCCCATGCTTGATACCCTGCGCCGCATCGTCCAGGAGGTCAACTCGGTTGGTGACCTGCAGGGCGCGATGAACCTGATCGTGGAGCGTGTGTCTGACGCCATGTCGACCGATGTCTGTTCCATTTACCTGCTGACAACCGAGCCCAACCGCTACGTCCTGATGGCAACGCAGGGTCTGCGTCAGGAGTCGGTGGGGAAGGTCACGCTGGGGGTTTCTGAGGGTCTGGTCGGGCTGGTGGGTCTGCGGGAGGAGCCGATCAACCTGGAGGACGCGCCATCGCATCCGCGGTTCCTCTACATCCCGGAAACCGGCGAGGAACTTTTTCACTCTTTCCTCGGCGTGCCGATCATCCACCGGCGCGAGGTGCTCGGTGTCCTGGTGGTGCAGCAGCGCAGCAAGCGCCGCTTCGATGAATCCGAAGAAGCTTTCCTGGTGACGATGTCGGCGCAGCTTGCTGCAGTGATTGCGCACGCGGAAGCCATCGGCTCCGTGTTCGGTGTGGGAACCCTGCAGCAGACCGATGTGCGGTTTCCGGGCGTGGCGGGTGCGCCCGGTGTCGCGGTGGGTACCGCCCATGTCATGTATCCGGGCGCCGATCTGGACGCTGTGCCGGACAAGACCATCACCGATATCGATGCAGAGGCAGACCGTTTCCGGGCCGCGCTGGAAAAGGTGCGCGAGGATATCCGTGCACTGCAGGCAAAGCTTTCCGGCATGTTGCCGCCAGAGGAGCAGGCACTGTTTGAGGTGTACCTGCGCATGCTGGATGACAGTGCGCTGGGTGGCGAGGTGTTGTTATTGATTCGCGATGGCAACTGGGCGCCCGGTGCGCTGCGCCAAATCACCCAGGAACACGTCCATCACTTTGAGTTGATGGAGGATGCCTATCTGCGCGAACGGGCTGCGGACATCCGCGATCTCGGTTGCCGCATTCTCGCGCACCTGCAGGATGCCGGCGCCTCGCACGAGGAAATCGGCCCCGGCACCATTCTGGTTGGCGAAGAGCTGACGCCCACCATGCTGGGCGAGGTCGACCAGGCTCATGTTGTGGGCATGGTGTCCCGGCTTGGTTCCGGCAATTCGCATCTGGCGATTCTGGCGCGGGCCATGGGCATTCCCACCGTGATGGGCTGTATCGACCTGCCGTTTCAGCAGGTGGAAGGGCACGAAGTCATCGTGGATGGTTACAACGGCCAGGTTATCACCAATCCTTCGACAGCCATGATCCGGCAGTACCGCGAGGTCATTCTGGAAGAGGAGGAACTCTCCCAGGGTCTGGAGGCACTCCACGATCTGCCGAGTACCACTTCGGACAATTACCGCATGCAGTTGTGGGTCAACACCGGGCTGCTGAGCGACCTGGCGCGCTCCCTGGAGCAGGGCGCTGAGGGGGTCGGCCTGTACCGCACCGAAGTGCCGTTCATGATGAACGATCGTTTTCCGTCCGAGGAAGAGCAACGTCAGAGCTACCGCAAGCAGCTCGAGGCATTCCATCCGGCGCCCGTCACCATGCGGACCCTCGATATTGGGGGCGACAAGGCGCTCAGTTACTTCCCGATCCACGAAGACAACCCGTTCCTTGGCTGGCGCGGGATTCGCGTCACGCTGGATCATCCGGAGATTTTCCTGGTGCAGGTGCGGGCCATGCTGCGCGCCAGTGAGGGTCTGAACAACCTGCGCATCATGCTGCCGATGATCTGCAATGTGCTGGAGGTCGA
>JBFKXW010000418.1:0-2420 GCA_041637915.1 Pseudomonadales bacterium
GCGAGCGTCATCAAGCACGTAGGAACGGATCTGACTACCCCAGCCAATATCCGCCTTGCTCTCTTCCAGCGCCTGCGCCTCGGCCTCCCGCTTGCGCATCTCCATCTCATACAGCTTGGCGCGCAACTGCTTCATGGCCGCATCGCGGTTCTGGTGCTGGGAGCGCTGATTCTGGCACTGGACTACGATGCCGCTGGGTTCGTGCGTGATCCGGATGGCCGAGTCAGTCTTGTTGACGTGCTGGCCGCCGGCGCCACTGGCCCGGTAGGTATCCACGCGCAAATCGGACGGATTGATTTCGATCTCGATGTTGTCGTCCACTTCCGGTGACACAAATACCGCAGCGAAAGAAGTATGTCGGCGATTCCCGGAGTCGAATGGTGACTTCCGCACCAGTCGATGCACACCGGTTTCGGTGCGCAGCCAGCCGGAAGCGTACTCTCCCTTGACGTACAGCGTGGCACTCTTGATGCCGGCCACTTCCCCGGGAGAGGACTCCAGCAACTCAGCTTCAAAGCCATGCCCCTCACACCAGCGCAGGTACATGCGCAACAGCATTTCTGCCCAGTCCTGCGCCTCGGTGCCGCCGGAACCGGCCTGTATGTCGAGAAACGCCGGACAGGGATCGGTTTCGCGCGAAAACATGCGCCGGAACTCAAGCTTTTCCAGCTCCGACTGCATGCGCGCGATGTCACTCTCGACTTCGGTGACGGTGGCTTCATCGCCCTCCTCGATCGCCAGTTCCAGCAGGTCACTGGCATCGGCCAGGCCGGACTGCAGTGATTCGAGCACGCCGACGACTTCTTCCAGTGCAGATCGCTCACGACCCAGCGCCTGGGCACGATCCGGGTCGTTCCAGACTTCAGGGTCTTCCAGTTCGCGGAGGACTTCGTCGAGACGGTCGCGCTTTACCGGGTAGTCAAAGATACCCCCTCAGGGATTCGGCGCGCTGCGACAGATCCCTCAGGGTGTTGCGAATGGGGGCGGTTTCTTTCATGGGTTCAGGGTCCGAAAAGGGCGCAGATTGTAGCGCACTCGCCCTTCGTCTTGCGAGCGCATCAGTCCACCAGCGCCGTCACACGTGCCGGTTCGAGATGCTCTACCAACAACTGCAGTCGGTCCCGGCCCCGCCAATGATTGATGTCCAGGCGATACACCACATGGACCCGCTCGAGCCGACGCTCCAGCAGCGATGGGTCCGGATTGAAGGCGATGGCTTCCAGTTCGCGCTCCTGCCCCACGGGCACCAACGCCAATTTGAGGTGACGCCCGCCGACGACGCGCCGATCGGTGACCTCGAACTCGCCATCGAAACTGGGCTCCGGGAATCCCTGCCCCCAGGGCCCGGCATCCCGCAGCGCGGCCGCAAACTGCAATGAGAACTCTTCTGCCTGCAGTTCCCCATCCGTGCGCAGTTCGCCGTGCAGCGCATCAGGACTCAGCGTTTCCTGTGCATCCTCATCGAGGAGCGCCCGGAAGGATTCGAGATTCTCGCGGGGCAGACTCAGGCCGGCCGCCCGCGCGTGCCCGCCAAATTTCCCGATCAGTTTCGGATGCCGCGCATCAATACGCGCCAAGGCATCCCGCAGGTGGTAGCCGGCAATCGAGCGCCCCGACCCTTTCAGTTCCTCGCCGCTTTCATCGGCAGGCGCGAACACAAACACCGGCCGGTGCGTTCGATCCCGCAATCGCCCGGCAAGAATACCGATGACACCCTGATGCCAGTTGGCATCGAACATGCTGAGCGCATGCGGCAGCCCCTTTTCTCCGGGCACATGCAGCGCATCCAGGGCATCACTGGCCTGCACCAGCATGTCTGCCTGGAGTTCCTTGCGCTCACTGTTGAGCTTTTCCAGTTGTGCGGCCAGACGCTGCGCCTCGATCGGATGCTGCGCCAGCAGACACTCCACGCCGACCGACATATCGTCCAGTCGCCCTGCGGCATTCAGACGCGGTGCCACCGAAAACCCCAGATCAGAAGCACCCAGTCGCGGCGCCTCCCGACCCGCGGCCTCTATCAGTGCCAGAATGCCGGGACGGGCACGTCCGGCGCGTATCCGTCGCAGTCCCTGCCATACCAGTGCCCGGTTGTTCCGGTCCAGCGGTACCACATCGGCCACGGTTCCGAGGGCGACCAGGTCGAGAAAGTCCGCCATCACCGGCTCGCGGATCCCTTCCTGGGCAAACCAGTCCTGCGCACGGAGACGCGCACGCAGAGCCGCCATCACGTAAAAAATGACCCCAACACCGGCGCAACAGGGGGCGGAAAAATCCGCGTGATCGAGGGCCGGATTCACGATCGCTGCGGCGGCAGGAAGCGTTTCGCCCGGCAGATGATGATCAGTGACAATCACCTCCATCCCGGCCTCATTCGCGGCGGCCACGCCCTCGATGCTGGAAACGCCGTTATCGACGGTCAC
>JBFKXW010000419.1:0-2388 GCA_041637915.1 Pseudomonadales bacterium
AGTTCGCGAACGTTGCCCGGGAAGCTGTAATGGCGCAGTTCCCGCAAGGCTTCCGTATCGAGGCGGGGATCTGCAATACCCATCTCGGTGCCCAGCTTGGCCAGAAAATGCTCTGCCAGGGCGCCAATGTCCTCCGGCCGCTGCCGCAGCGCCGGCACCCGCATTTCAATGACATTGATGCGGTAGTAAAGATCTTCACGGAACTTGCCTTCGCGCACCTGCTCCGCCAGGTCCTTGTGGGTAGCGCTCAGCAGGCGAACATCCACCGGCTTTTCCGCAGTTTCTCCAACCGGGCGCACCGCTTTTTCCTGGATCACACGCAGCAGCTTGACCTGCATATGCAGCGGCAAATCGGCGACTTCGTCCAGGAACAGCGTGCCGCCTTCAGCCGCGACAAACAGGCCGTCCTTGTCACTGACCGCGCCGGTAAAGCTGCCTTTCTTGTGGCCGAAAAACTCACTCTCCATCAATTCGCCGGGAATCGCGCCACAGTTGACCGGGACAAATGGCTTGCTGGCACGCGGGCCGCTCTCGTGAATCAGCCGTGCCACCAGTTCTTTACCGGTCCCCGATTCACCGCCGATGTGAACCGGTGCCTGGCTGCGGGCCACTTTACTGATCATCTGGCGAACCGCCGCGATTTCGGCGGAACCGCCCAGCAACTGCTTGTCGCCGCCGGCACGCGCCTTGTTGATGCGCAGCGAGGTCTGCACCAGCTTGCGCAGCGCAGGAACGTTGACCGGCTTGGACACGAAGTCGAATGCCCCGAGCTTCAGTGCCTGTACTGCGGATTCTACGTTGCCGTGGGCGGTAATCACCGCCACCGGCACATCGGGAGTGTGGGACTGCATCCACTCCACCAATTCCAGGCCATTGCCATCGGGCAGACGCATGTCGGTCAGGCAGATATCGAAATTATCGCTACCCAGCAATTTACGCGCACCGGCAAGGTCGCCGCTGGTGCGCGTATCGATGTCCATACTCTGCAGGGTCATCGACAACAACTCGCAGATATCCGGTTCGTCGTCGATGATCAGGGCTAGTGGATTTTTGCTCATAATTGATTCAGGCCACCCAGCGCAAGGGATCGGCAAAGATTATACGGAAGATACTGCCGCCGCTCTCGCGACTCTGATACAGCAGCGTGGCACGATTGCATTCACACAATTCTCTCGCAATAAACAGGCCAAGTCCGGTGCCTTCCTGGCCGCCGGCAAAAAAAGGCTCGAAAATGCGGTCCGCATGACTGGTGTCGATCCCGGGACCGCGGTCGGCAACTTCTAGGTAGGGCCTCGAAGTGCTGGCAATGCGTCCAACACTGAGCTCTACACTGATGTGGCTGGTCTCGGTGGGACGACCATATTTCACGGCATTCTCGCAGAGATTCCACAGGATCTGGTGCAGGTGACTGGGATCCATGCGGACTTCGAGCCCGGGGTCATCGTTTTGCACAGCCACCGAAGCCGCAGGCAGTTGCAGGGTATTGCGGAATTCCTCCACGAATCCGTTCAGCCAATCATCGAGTTTTAGGCGTTGAGGTCGGGTGCTGTCCCGGCGCGAGAGTTGCAGAACATTTTCGATGATTTCATTCACCCGGCGTGAATGATTGCTGATGATTTCCGTCAGGCGTTGCTCGGCCACTCCCAGTTGTTCCGATTCCGCCAGCAGTTGGCCGGCATGCGAGATGGCACCCACAGGATTCCTGATTTCGTGCGCGATGCTGGCGCTGAGCCGTCCCAGTGAAGCCAGCTTGGATTGCTGCACGCGTTCTGCCAGCAGGCTGGAGTCCTCCAGAAACACGAGGCTTGCCGGGGTGGTTTCGCCGCTGCCCAGTGCGGCGAAATGCGGAATGATCACGCTGGCTTTGTCGGCTGAAAGAAACGATGGTTGTTCGCGTATCTGGTTCGGCCTCTCGATCCACTTTTTCCAGATCCGGTGCAGCTCTTCGGATATCTCCTCCAGGCGGTTGCCTGCGGCACTGCCTTCGGTGCCCAGAAAACTGGCGGCCGATTCATTCATCAGGCGGACATGACCGGTCTCGTCCACCACCACAATGCTTTCCCTGAGATGCTGGACGATGTATGCATTCAACTGCGCCAGGTTGGCGAGGTCGACACCGCGTCGCTGGGCCAGCGCTTCGCTTTCACGCATTCGTGCGCCCAGCCAGTTACCCGCCACCGCGAAAACAAACAAGATCGCGCCCAACAAACCCGCTGCACCAAAATCGGCAACGTCGGGTCCTGCCGTTATGCGGGTGGCAAATTCGCCCATCAGTATGGTTATCGAGGCGATGGCGGCGGACAGCACTGCAACCCGGCGGCTTAGAGACACCGCTGCGGCTCCGATGGGAATGAAAAGCAGGCTGCCCAGTCCGCTACTGGCGCCGCC
>JBFKXW010000420.1:0-2365 GCA_041637915.1 Pseudomonadales bacterium
ACCTGTTCCAGCAGCGCCTGCAGGAACGGCGTCAGCTTGGAGTGCGGCGCCCAGTACTGACTGCTCAGCAACGTCAGCCCGATGGCTGTCTTGCCCATCAGGAACTCGCGCTCCAGGTTCTGCCGGCCAATCTTCACGATGACCGGTTGCAGGTACTGCACCCCGGCCACTTCCATCGGCTTGCGCGCCAGGTATACGGAACCGATTGAACCCGAGCGTATCGGCTTGTGCACGTCAAAGTCGAAGTACATGTCCCCGGGCTTGCAGCCGAAACATTCATCAAAGGCAGCCTCGACCTCATCGGCCGTCATGGGTGCGACATCCTCCCGGAACACCGCCAGCTCACGGGCGATTTCCTCGGGCAGGAAGTCGGCATTTGCCGCGGCAACCTGCGCCATCTTGATAAAGAACGGACCAAACTCCCGCACCATGCGCGCGACGATCTGCGCCTGGCTGTGAAAATCATCCGGCGCGGTCTGAAAAAAGGGCTTGATATAGCGCAGCGCCCGCAACTGACGGCGGATGATGGCGACATCGCCCCGCACCACGCGCACCTTGCGCAAAATCTGGCCGAGCATCACCTGATTGACCCGCCGTGTCTCCTTCAGCAGGTTGACGAGTTCCGTCAGCAGCGGCAGATAGGTGCGCAGCACCAGCTGGACGATCTCCAGGTTCATTTCCGCCAGGCCTTTCAGCTCCGGCGCCGCAAACAGTTCATGGAAAAAGTCCCAGAACTCCTCCAGCACCGGCTCCGGAATCGGGACCGGGCTGCGCACCACCGCCTGATCGACCAGGAAACGGATCAGCCGTTCGGTGGTGTCCTCGTTGGGGATCAGCTTGTGGTGACGCAGAAAGTCAGACAGGCCACGCGTCTTGCGGGTCAACGGATGTTCGTAAAGCGACTGGAAGATGCTGTCGATGGCACGATCCAGTTCGACTTCGGTGATATCGCCCTGCGAGGCCAGCAGTTGCACCAGTGGCATGGCGGATGCCGGCACCTGGATGGTGTCCCGGGTCAGTTCGCCCGCGCCACGCAACACCTTGCGAGTGCCCCGCATCACTGGCCAGACCCGCACGGCGAGGTCAGCAACCACGTCCCCAATGAGGATTTCCCGTGATTCTGACCTGGATCGGTGGCGGAAGGGCAGGACGTCCGCGCCCGCAGGCCCGGTCGGCCGGTCGCCGTTCTGTGCAGATTCTTCGTTGCTGGGGACGCTTTCTAGCACCCTGCCCGCTCCCTGAAAAACGGATCCCGCGATTCCCTGCGGGCTCGGTGCGAAAATACATTCAATTGCATTCGCAAGCCATTGTTAGACAATGACTTCTCTGGATGGCCCGATCTCATCGAGCGCAGTCGCTATCGTACCAGAAAAAATCCGCCGGGCGGGCCTTTTCGTGAACAGGGGATATCCGGAGATCGCAATTCAATGCACGCCGCCCGCGTGATGGCAGGCAATGCGCGGCATCCGGTGGATATGGGCATCACTGCCGTAGCCGGGAATAGTCGCCCGTTTGCGGGCATGGCGCCGCCAGGCTGCCCAACCGACAGCACGCAGGCACAGATATTCCGCCGCTGCGATGACCGATTGCTCGCCCAGTGCACGCTGCCCAAGGTGATACCAGTGATCCGCCGCCGCCCGCCCCGGCAGCCCACGATAGTAATCGAGGTCATGCCGCACCGACACGATGTCCTTGCAGAAGCCCTGCGCTGCCTGCTGGGCGCGCAGCCGCATCCCGGGAATGGGCGTACTCTTGCCGTCGGAGCGCAGGTAGAAGCCGAGGTCATAAGGCTCCACGAGGCGCTCGAACAACACGCCCCGCACACCCTGCTGCAGCAGGTACACCCGCACAGCGGTCCGGTTGTCGATGGCAGAGCGGGGGTCACTGACCTCGACCTCCCGCAGCGGCCCGTACTCCAGCGCCAAGCGCCCGAGCAGCTCGAAATCGGGCGGCTGGTAGTCCTGCCAGCGGGGGAAGTCCGTCATGCGGACAGCGTAGTATCAGATGAGGTTGACCGGTAGGCGGCGCCGGCCCCAGTCTCCTGGCGGCCCGGCGAACCGGCCGGGCAGCTGCGTTCCGCATTGTCGACAGGCGCCCTGATCGGACAGGTTCCACGCACCCAACTGGTACCAGTCGCGCTCAATGACAAGGGCGCCACAGCCCGCGCAATACGTGCTGCTGCCCACTGCGTCATGTACGTTCCCGGTGTACACATGCTGCAAGCCTGCCTGGGTGGCGATGCGCCGGGCGCGTATCAGGGACTGGGCGGGCGTGTGGTTCTTGTCGCGCATTTTCCAATCCGGATGAAACGCTGTGAAATGCAGTGGCACAGCCGGCCCAAGGCGCTCGGCAATCCATTGTGTCA
>JBFKXW010000421.1:0-2360 GCA_041637915.1 Pseudomonadales bacterium
GGTGGTCGCCCGACCCGCGCATGGTGCTGGAACCCGCGCGGGTTCACGTTTCCCGCAGCATGCGCCGCACCCTCAACGACCCCAATCTGCGGGTGACGCTGAATCAGGATTTTCAGGGCGTGATCCAGGGCTGTGCGGCGCCCCGCAGCTACGCCGAGGAAACCTGGATCGTCCCTGAAATGATCACCGCTTACTGCAACCTGCATGCAGCCGGCGTTGCCCACTCGGTGGAATGCTGGCTGGACGGCAGGCTGATGGGCGGCCTGTACGGCGTGGCCCTGGGCAGTCTGTTTTTCGGGGAAAGCATGTTCTCGCGCAGGCAAAACGCCTCCAAGCTGGTGTTCATCCGGCTGGCACGCCACCTGGAAGCCCATGGCATCCATTTGCTCGACTGTCAGGTTCCCAATGAACACCTGCAGCGCCTGGGTGCGGCAGAAATCTCCAGGGAATCGTTTCTGGAATGCCTGCGCCGCCATCGCCGGGACCCGGTGCCAGCGGGGGCCTATGATCGCCAGGAACTGGATGGATGATTTTCCATTACACTGAAGCCATCAGCCCCGCCTGACGGTGTGTGATGACAAATCTGGCCACGCTGAAATTTTTCGTGACGCCGCCACACGAGTGCAGTTACCTGCCCGACCGGGAAGCCAGCAGCCTCTTCGTGGACCCCGCCGCGCGCATGAACATGGAGATGTACGCGAAACTGTCCGCGGTCGGTTTTCGGCGCAGCGGCGATTACCTGTACCGCCCCCACTGCGCCCACTGCAATGCCTGTGTGCCCGTCCGCATTCCGGTCGCGGAATTCCGCATGCGCCGCAGCCAGCGTCGTATCTGGCGACGGAACGAAGATCTGAGCGTGGTGACCCGCCAGGCCAACTTCGCGCAAGAGCATTACGACCTGTACCAGCGTTACATCACGGCCCGGCACGAGGAGGGGGACATGTACCCACCCAGCGTCGAGCAGTACGAGGCGTTCCTCACCAATCGCTGGGGCACGACACGGTTCCATGAGTTCCGTCTGCAGGACCAGCTGATCTCCGTGGCCGTCGTGGACCATATGCCCAATGGGCTGTCTGCGGTCTATACCTTTTTCGATCCGGATTAGTCGCTGCGCAGCCCGGGCATGCACGCGATCCTCTGGCAAATCAAGGAAGCGAAACGCCTCGGTCTCCCGCATGTGTACCTGGGATACTGGATTCGTGAGTGCCGGAAGATGAGCTATAAAACGCACTTCCGGCCGATCGAACTGTACCGCGACGACCATTGGCTGAAGGCCAAGTAGCCCGGCCGGAGAGGATTTTGCGCCGTGCCCTCAATTCGTGCACAATTGCGCTCGCTCCGAGGCGGGCACATGAGTCACAGAGGTCGTTAATCAGGCATGTCGAAAGAAGAAGCCATCGAAATGGAAGGGACCGTGGTGGATACCCTTCCGAACACGATGTTCCGGGTCGAATTGGAAAATGGTCACGTGGTTACGGCCCATATTTCCGGCAAGATGCGCAAGCACTACATCCGCATACTCACCGGCGACAAGGTGAAGGTGGAGTTGACGCCGTACGATCTCACCAAGGGTCGCATTACATACCGGGAACGGTAGACCGGCACGGCAAACCGCCGTACCTGTATTCCCCTCAGACTTTCGCTTCGCCAGCGCTGGCCGGCGCTTCCTGTAGTTGCTGATCGTACTCCAGACGGACTTCGTCGTCCTCGCTGTAGATCTTGACAGTTCCGCCGGCCGTCAGGCGGCCGAACAGAATTTCTTCTGCCAGCGGCTTCTTCAACGTATCCTGGATCAGACGCGCCATCGGCCGCGCACCCATCTTTTCATCGTAGCCATGCTGGGCAAACCAGGCCCGTGCCGACTCGTCGACGTCGAGGTACACCTTCTTCTCATCCAATTGTGCCTGCAGTTCCGTGAGCAGCTTGTCCGCGACGGATTTGATCACTTCCATATTGAGCGCGTGGAACTGGATGATGGCATCGATCCGGTTACGGAATTCCGGCGTGAACATCTTCTTCAGCGCCTCCATACCGTCCGTGCTGTGATCCTGCTCTGTGAAACCAATCGAGTTGCGTGAGATTTCCTGTGCCCCGGCATTGGTCGTCATGATCAGGATGACATTACGGAAGTCGGTTTTGCGGCCGTTATTGTCGGTCAGCGTGCCGTGGTCCATCACCTGAAGCAGCAGGTTGAAGACTTCAGGATCCGCCTTTTCGATTTCATCCAACAACAGCACGCTGTGCGGGTGCTGATTGATCTGCTCGGTCAGCAGGCCACCCTGATCGAACCCAACATAACCCGGCGGCGCACCAATCAGGCGCGAGACCGTGTGCCGCTCCATGTATTCGGACATGTCGAA